>CBDTYP010000355.1:0-3459 GCA_965364645.1 uncultured Gammaproteobacteria bacterium
CCATGTTCTCGTAGGCGAGGCGCAGGAGCTCCGCGTGCACCCGGGAGTTGACCGGGAGCGCGTCGTGCTCGTAAACACGGATGGAGAGCGAGCGCACGATGCCGCAGAGGAACTGCATGACCCGTCCCGCCACCAGGGAATACTCGGAGGTGACCGATCGGAAGTGCTCGGACGAGAGCACGACCACGGCGGTGTCCTCGAGCGCGGTCACGTGGGCCGAGCGTTCCTGATTGTCGATGGCTGACAGCTCGCCGAACATGCGTCCCGCCCGGAGCTCCCGGAAGATGATCTCTTTTCCCGTATCCGAGTAGACGCCGATCTTGACGGTGCCGCTGACGATGAAGAATGCCTCACAGTCGCTGTCCGACTGGGAAAGAATCTGTTGCCTCGCGTCGAAGCGGCGGCCCTCGCAGAGTCTCGCGATGGTCTCGCGGCTGGCGGTGTCCAGCCCGGCGAACATGTCGATACCGCAGAGGGTCTCTGCCGTTACCTTGAAAGATTTGAACCTGGTCTTCATTCCCTGAGCCCTCCTTGTTGGACACGCCTCCGCGTGTCGGCTTTTCGGCGATTTCGGCAGCGACTTCATCTTCTCCGAATTGGACCGCCCTCCGTGTGTAAAACGACACATTTCGTGGGATCTATGGATCCGCGGCGAGGTGTGGTAATTACCACCGATGAGTTACGACCGACCCTACGCTGGCGTGCGGGTCCTCGACTTCAGTCAGGGAGTCGCGGGACCGTATTGCGGCACGCTGATGGCGCTCTACGGCGCCGATGTCGTCAAGGTCGAGCCGCCCGGGGGCGACTGGGCGCGCCGGCTCGGCACCGACTACGGGGGTCACTCGGTGCTCGACGTCTGCGCCAATCGGGGCAAGCGCAGCATCTGTCTGGATCTGAAGCACGGCGAAGGCCGCGCGCTGGCCCGCACGCTCGCCGACGGCGCGGACGTGGTCATCGAGGGCTTTCGGCCCGGTGTCGCGGAACGTCTGGGCATCGGCTATGCCGGGGTGCGGGAGCGCAACCCCCGGGTGCTCTACGTATCGGTCAGCGGGTATGGCCAGGAGGGGCTCTTTCGCGCGGAAGCCTGCACCGACACGGTCATGCAGGCATTCTCGGGCCTCATGTCGGTCAATCCGGGCAACGACGGCGTGCCCCATCGGATCGGTTTCCTGGTGGTGGACATGGTTACGGGCCTCTACGCTTACCAGGCGCTGGCGACGGCGCTCCACGGGCGCGCGGGCGAGGCGGAGGGCCGGCACATCGATGTGAGCCTGATGCAGTCGGCGGCGGCCATCCAGTCGGCGAAGATCATGGAGTACGCGCTTGCCGACGGCGCGCCGCGGACCCTCAACGCGCCGGCGGGCACCTACCGGACCAGCGATGGCTGGATCGCCATCACGCTGGTGAGCGAGGCCCACTGGGTGGCCATCAGCGAGGCGCTGGAACTGCCGGCGCTCCTGGAGGATCCCCGCTTCGCGGACTTCGAGAAGCGCGCCGAGCACCTGCCGGCCCTGCTCGAGATCCTCAATGCCCGGCTGCCGGAGAAGACCACGGCGGAGTGGAACGCACGCCTGAGCGAGGCCGGCGGGCTGAGCAACGCGATCCACGACTACGGCGACTGGCTCGGACACGAGCACGTGCAGTCAGTCGGGGCGGCGCCGCCGCTTCCCCAGCCACGGGTAGGTGTCGTGCCGACGCCGGTGATCCCGGGGATGGTCTCTCTCGCGGCGGAGGATCCGCGGCAGATCGCGCCCGCGGTGGGCGAGCATGGGGTGGCGATCCTGCGCGAGCGGGGCTACGACGAGGAGGCCATCGGCAAGCTGGTCGCCGATGGTGCGCTCTACGTCAAAGACGCGGGTTAGTCGTTCCGCGGCGCACGCCTAGTGTGGCCGTGACCGAATGTATCTGCCGTCCTCGAGCTCGGTGAAGTACTGCTGCACGCTCGGGTGATCGATGGCCTGTCCCGAGTAGTCCGCCTCCAGGTTGCGTTCGGCGACGTAGGTCTCGACGGGGTTGTCGTGCACGAGCACGTGATACCAGGGCTCGTCTCTGGGCGGGCGGGAGCGCGCTACCTGCTCGTACCACTCGTCGGTTCCCTGGAAGACGGGGTCCACGTCGATGATCACGCCGCGATAGTCGAAGCGCTTGTGGTGCACCAGCTGCCCGGGAGAGAACTTGGTCTTGGATGCGGTCATGGCGTGCCCTGTTGTCGAGCCCGCGCCCATGATACCCCCGAACCCCGAGACCTCGAAACGAGTACTTGGCTGATGAGGAATATCCCCTTTAATTCCTCATCCTCCGGGGGGCGGGTGCCGAATTGAGACACATTCCCATCTATGCGTGGTGCAGAGAATCGCCGGGGAGGCCGATACTCATTCATATCGTTTGCTGTCACAGCAATGCGCGGCCTCGGATGAGCGGCCGCAGACGCAATTTGAGCTCCGGCACACCAACGCATCAGGACTGAAGCGAAGCTTTAGATTCCCGGATCCGACCCCGGGGCAGGGCTGCCGGAAGCGCGAAACGGAGCAACACCATGTACGTCAAAGACGTGATGCGGAGCGAAGTGACATCGGCGCCCAAGGGGACTCCGGTCCAGGAAGCGTTCGAGACCATGCGCGACGGCGGCTTCCGCCATCTGCCGGTGCTCGACGAGTTCGGCATGGTCGTCGGAGTCCTCTCGGATCGCGACCTGCGCAGCGTAGGGGCGATCTACAAGGACGAGGCCACGGGAACCGAGGATTTCCTCGTCACCGAGGACACCACGGTGGACAAGATCATGGCCACCAAGCCTTTCAGTGTGTCTCCGGATGACTCGGTCTCGTTCGCCATCGACATTTTTCGTGAGAAGCGCATCGGCTGCCTGATCGTGTCAAAGGGCGGGGAGCTGCTCGGCATCCTGAGCTACCTGGACCTCCTCGACGCGCTCAAGAAGCTCCTCGACAAGCCCGCCCAGGACAGCGCCGCCTGACTTGATTCAATCTTCCTTGCTGGTGGCGTCCTCCAGGGGTGCCGTCACGGGAATCTTCGACCCGATATCCTCCCCGAGCTGCTTCGCCTCGTCGATGATGCGCCGCGCATGGCGCCAGCGATCGCACTCGTAGCCCACCACCTCCGCCCACGCACACCACTGGTCCTCCAGGGTGCCCTTGATGTCCCGTGCGAGATTCCGGTAGTCGCTCGGCCGTGTGAACAAGAAGAGGAACGCGAGCACGGCGACGGCGAGGATGATGAGCTTGAGGGGCTTGAACATGGCGAGCATCCAGCATAGCTCACGGCTCCCCATGGGGGAATCAACCGTCCTATGTTAGATTTCGCCGACTCAATCGACCCATGAGCCTGCCCAGGGAGGGCGACATCGTGAGACGCATTCTCTACCTGCCCCTGCTGACTATCGCTCTCGTGCTGCTCGGGGGCGCCGCCGTGGCGGCCGACAGCAAGGAGCTGAAGAAGCAGCGC
>CBDTYP010000356.1:0-3448 GCA_965364645.1 uncultured Gammaproteobacteria bacterium
TCCAGCCAGGAGGGCGTCGTGCTCATGTGTCTCGCCGAATCGTTGTTGCGCATTCCAGACCAGGACACCGCCAACGCCCTCATCCGCGACAAGCTCGGGCCGGCGGACTGGGAAAAGCACGTCGGCAACAGTGATTCGGTATTCGTGAACGCCTCCACCTGGGCGTTAATGCTCACGGGCCGAGTGGTCTCCCTGCACGACTTTCGAGGTCACTCGGTGAAGTCCGTGCTCGGACGCCTGGTGAACCGCCTCGGTGAGCCAATGATCCGTCAGTCCGTGACCCAGGGAATGCGCATACTCGGCCGGCAGTTCGTCATGGGGCGCACTGTCGAAGAGGCCCTCGAGCGGGGCACGGACGACGAGGAGCGGGGCTACCGGCATTCCTTCGACATGCTCGGCGAGGCAGCGCACACCGAGGCCGACGCGAGACGCTACTTCGATGCCTACAACGCGGCCATCGCCACCATCGGCAAGCACGCCGCCGGGCGCGGCCCGATCGAGGCTTCCGAAATATCGGTCAAACTCTCGGCCCTGCACCCCCGCTACGAGTTCGCTCAGCGCGAGCGCGCCATGAGTGAACTGAGGGCCCGGTTGATGGCCCTCGCCGCCCACGCCCGGGAAGTCGACATCGGTTTCACCGTAGATGCCGAAGAGGCGGATCGGCTCGAACTCTCCTTCGACCTAGTCGCCTCGGTCTTCCGCGACGATGCACTGAAGGGCTGGGAGGGATTCGGACTCGCGTTGCAGGCCTATCAAAAACGCGCTTACCCGGCCGTCGAGTGGCTCGCCGAGCTCGCACGGGGGCAGCGCCGACGCATGACGTTGCGGCTCGTGAAGGGCGCCTACTGGGACAGCGAGATCAAACTCGCCCAGGAAGGCGGGCACGAAGGCTACACGGTATTCACGCGCAAGGCGGCCACGGACGTCTGCTATCTCGCCTGCGCGCGCCGCGTCCTCTCCCACCCCGACGCCTTCTACGCCCAGTTCGCCACCCACAACGCGCACACCCTCGCGGCCGTCATGGAGATGGCGGGGCAGCGCAGGGACTACGAGTTCCAACGCCTGCACGGCATGGGCGAGGCCCTCTACGAGCAGGTGGTAGGGAGTGACCGGCAGGACATCGCGTGTCGTATCTACGCCCCGGTGGGCAGCCACGAAGATCTGCTGCCCTACCTCGTGAGACGCCTGCTGGAGAACGGCTCCAACACGTCCTTCGTCAACCGCATCGTGGACGAGAGCGCGCCGTTGGACGAGATCATCGCCGATCCGCTCGAGAAGTTGCGCGGCCTTTCGGTGAAGCCCCATCCGCGCATCCCCGTACCGCCCGACATCTATCAGCCGGAGCGACGTAATGCCCGTGGCATCGACCTGTCCGATGAAACGGAGTTACTACCGCTCGACGCGGGCATTGTGTCGGCCCTCCAGCGGGATTGGCATGCCGGGCCGCTCGTCGGCGGGTCCATTCAGGCCGGAGAGCAGCAACCTGTGCGTGATCCCGCCGATCGCCGTCGCGAGGTCGGCACGGTTACCTTCGCGGATGCCGGACACGTGGACGCGGCCATGGAAGTCGCCGCCCGGGCCGCACCCGGATGGGATACAACGGACGCGGAGGAACGCGCCCAGGCGCTCGAGCTGACGGCCGATCTCATGGAGCGGGACATGGCGGTGTTGATGGCGCTCGCCGTGCGCGAAGCGGGCAAGACGATGCCCGACGCCGTCGCCGAGGTGCGTGAGGCGGTGGACTTCTGCCGCTACTACGCGAGCCGCTGCCGACGGGACTTCGCGGCCCCCATGATCCTCCCGGGACCGACGGGCGAGCGAAACGAGCTCAGCCTGCGCGGCCGCGGCGTGTTCGCCTGCATCAGCCCGTGGAATTTCCCCCTCGCGATCTTCACCGGCCAGGTCACGGCGGCACTCGCCGCAGGTAATGCCGTCGTCGCCAAGCCCGCGGAACAGACACCCCTCATCGCGCACCACGCCGTCACCCTGATGCACGAAGCGGGCATACCGGAAGATGTGCTGCAGCTCCTTCCCGGCGACGGCCTCTCCGTGGGCGTGCCGCTCGTGAACCATCCGTCGATCGCGGGCGTCGCATTCACCGGCTCGACGGAGACCGCCCGAGCCATCCACATGGCGCTCGCGGCCAAGGACGGACCCATCGTGCCGCTCATCGCCGAGACCGGCGGCCAGAATGCCATGATCGTGGACTCCTCGGCGCTGCCGGAGCAGGTGGTGACCGACACCATCGCATCGGCGTTCCAGAGCGCGGGGCAACGGTGCTCTGCCCTGCGGGTGCTCTACCTGCAATCAGACATCGCGGACAAGACCCTCGGCATGCTCGCCGGCGCCATGGCAGAGCTGAAGGTCGGCGACCCCGCCCTGCTCCGCACCGACGTAGGGCCGGTGATCGACGCCGCCGCGTTGGAGATCCTGGAATCCCACGCGGCGCGCATGGCGAAGAAGTCGAAGCTCGTCTACGAATGCGCGCTCGGAAGCGAGTGCGCCCACGGTACCTTCTTCGCGCCTCGCACCTTCGAGATCGGAGCCATCGGCCAGCTTGAGCGGGAAGTGTTCGGGCCCGTGCTCCACGTGATCCGTTTCCGCGCCGACGAGCTCGACGCGGTCATCGACGACATCAACGCAACCGGTTATGGCTTGACGGTCGGCGTGCACAGCCGCATCGACGGCACCGTTGAGCACATCGTCGAGCGGATGAACGTCGGCAACGCCTACGTGAACCGGAATCAGATCGGCGCAGTGGTCGGCGTACAGCCCTTCGGGGGCGAGGGCCTATCGGGCACCGGGCCGAAGGCGGGCGGCCCCCGCTATCTACACAGGTTCGCTACGGAGCGGAGTCTTTGCGTCAACACCACGGCCCAGGGCGGGAACACGAGCCTGATGTCGTTGGACGAAGATTAGAGCTACTCGGAGTTTCCGCGGATCAACCATCCGGAATCCCGCATCGGCCACGCAAGGTGGGCGATGAAAGGAACGCAATGAGCGCGACCCGGTCGTTTAAGAGTTTGCGGCCGTTCGCGAGCCTACCCATGATTGATCCAGGTCAATAGTCAGCGCCCAGAATCCATCTAGCATGATCGCGAAGAAGTCCCATTTGGAAGGTGGGTATGATGGTTTGCAATCTAATCCGAGCGTCCCTTTTGGGACTTGCGCTGATAACCCCGTTGGCCGCGCCTGCTCAATCAATGTCGGCGCCCGAGATCACAGCTCAGGGATTCGACATACGCGAACCACAAGCTGGAAAGCTTGCCCAATTTGGTCGACTGCGGGTCCGGTTCGAAGCGGCAGAGCGCATTTCCGAGCTGGTCATAAAGGAACGATCCTACGAGGTCGACCTGGCGAACACACGCGAAGCTGACAACTTTCATCTATTCGGCGCTGAATCGAGAGTCCGAAACCACAAGGACATCACCCTCGACTTCGAGAACTA
>CBDTYP010000357.1:0-3442 GCA_965364645.1 uncultured Gammaproteobacteria bacterium
GCGGCCAGCATCTGGCCCGTCTCTGAATGATCGCCGTCGATGGCCTGCTTGCCGACGATGACGAGTCCCGGGGACTCCCGCTCGACCAACGCCTTCAGCAGCTTGGCGACGGCCAGGGGCTCGAGCTCCTCGTCGGTCTGCACGAGGATGCCCCGATCGGCGCCCATGGCGAGCGCGGTGCGGATGGTCTCCTGGCAGCGGTCGATGCCCATTGAGACGGCGATGACCTCGTCGGCCGTACCGGCCTCCCGGAGCCTGAGCGCCTCCTCGACGGCGATCTCGTCGAAGGGATTCATGGACATCTTGACGTTGCTGGTCTCGACCCCGCTGCCGTCGCTCTTCACGCGAACCTTGACGTTGTAGTCGATGACCCTTTTGACTGCGACCAGAATCTTCATGAATGTTGTCCTGCCGGGCCTTTTCGGCCCAATTTGGTCCGAAGTTGGCGAAACCCCCGATCCGAAAGAACGCGAATGCTAGTACGTTGCGGGAGGCGGCGCAATCACGTTGACACGGAAAAAACAGGCCTTTTCGCGGATTCCGATTCCGCTTGCCGACGGCTGGTGGGGCGGGGACAATGTGCCCCGTTCCGGGCGCGGCAACACCGGGGAGTGGTAGACAGTGGAACGGGAATCCATGGAGTTCGATGTGGTGATCGTGGGCGCGGGGCCTTCGGGTCTGGCGACCGCTATCCGGCTCCGTCAGCTATCCGCGGAGAAGGGCACCGATCTCAGCGTATGCATCGTCGAGAAGGGCTCCGAGGTGGGCGCCCACATCCTGTCCGGCGCGGTGCTGGAGCCCCGCTCCCTGAACGAGCTGCTGCCGGACTGGAAGGAGCAGGGCGCCCCGCTCAACACCCCCGTCACCGAGGACCGCCTCCTGTTCCTGACCCGCGGCGGCGCCATGCGTCTGCCGACCCCGCCCCAGATGCACAACGAGGGCAATTACATCATCAGCCTGGGCAACCTGTGCCGCTGGCTGGCCGAGCAGGCGGAGGGCCTCGGCGTCGAGATCTTCCCGGGCTTCGCCGCCGCGGAGGTGCTCTACGACGAGGGGGGCGCGGTTCGCGGCATCGCCACCGGCGACATGGGCGTCGGCCTCGACGGCGAGCACAAGGCGAGCTTCGAGCCCGGCGTGGAGCTACTCGCGCGCCAGACGATATTCGCCGAAGGCTGCCGCGGCTCCCTCACCAAGACGCTCTTCGAGCGCTTCGACCTTCGCGAGGGCGTCGATCCCCAGACCTACGGCATCGGCATCAAGGAGCTGTGGGAGATCGATCCCGCGAAGCACAAGCAGGGGCAGGTCATCCACACCATCGGCTGGCCGCTGGACAGCTCAACCTACGGCGGCTCGTTTCTCTACCATCTGGAAGACAACCAGCTTGCCATCGGCTTCGTGGTGGGACTCGACTACGAGAATCCCTACCTGAGCCCTTACGATGAGTTCCAGCGCTTCAAGACCCATCCGCGCTTTCGTCGCACGCTGGAGGGCGGGCGCCGGATCGCCTACGGTGCGCGGGCGCTCAACGAGGGCGGGTTCCAGTCCATCCCCAGGCTCACCTTTCCGGGCGGCCTGCTGGTCGGCGACACCGCCGGCTTCCTCAACGTGCCGAAGATCAAGGGAACGCATACGGCCATGAAGTCCGGGATGACGGCGGCGGAAGCCGTCTACGATACACTCGCCGGCGACGGATCGGGTGTGCGCGAGGTCGAGACGTATCGGGCACGGCTCGAGCAGACATGGGTATGGGACGAGTTGCGCAAGGTGCGCAACATCCGGCCCTCCTTTCGCTGGGGGCTGTGGGGCGGTATGGCGTACGGCGGCATCGAAACGTATCTGCTGCGCGGGCGCGCGCCGTGGACACTCCACAATCACGCCGACAACGCCTGCACGAAGAAGGCGAGCGAGTGCCGTGTCATCGAGTACCCGAAGCCGGACGGCGAGATCACCTTCGACAAGCCTTCGTCGGTCTACCTCGCCAACACGGTGCACGACGAGGATCAGCCTATCCATCTGCGGTTGAAGGACCCGGACGTGCCCATCCGCGTCAACCTGCCGGAGTACGGCGCGCCGGAGGAACGCTTCTGTCCCGCGGGGGTGTACGAGATCGTCGACGAAGGTGGCGGTAAGCGCCTGCAGATCAACGCGCAGAATTGCGTGCACTGCAAGACCTGCGACATCAAGGACACGACCCAGAACATCGACTGGGTGACCCCGGAAGGCGGCAGCGGACCGAACTATCCTAATATGTAAGGTGTAGATGTAGAACGATGGCGATATACAAGGCCCCCATCCGCGACATGCAGTTCGTGCTGCACGAGCTCCTCGACGCAGAGCGGCACTTCGCCGAGCTCCCCGGCGGGGAGGAGGCGAGCGCGGATCTCATCGACGCGATCCTCGAAGAGGGCGCCAAGCTCTGCGAAAACGTCGTATTTCCTACCAATCGAATCGGCGACATCGAGGGATGTCGGTTCGACAACGGCACGGTGCGCACGCCCACGGGATTCAAGGAAGCCTACGAGGCCATCGCTGCCGGTGGCTGGATGTCTCTCGCGTGTGATCCGGAGTTCGGTGGCCAGGGCCTTCCCCACACCTTGAGTGTCTTCTTCGAGGAGATGCTGCAGTCCTCCAACATGGCGTTGTCGTTGTATCAGGGCCTGACCCGGGGCGCCTACGTCGCCATCCACGCCCATGGCAGCGACGAGTTGAAGCGCACGTATCTTCCGAAGCTCGTGGAAGGCACGTGGACCGGGGTCATGTGCCTGACGGAATCCCACGCGGGCACGGATCTGGGTTTGCTGCGCACTCGCGCGAAGCCGCACGACGATGGCACGTATCGCGTGAACGGCACCAAGATCTTCATCTCGGGCGGCGATCAGGACATCACGGAGAACATCATCCACCTGGTGCTCGCCCGCCTCCCGGACGCGCCGGAGGGGGTGAAGGGCATCAGCATGTTCCTCGTTCCGAAGTTCCTGGTGAACGGGGACGGATCCATCGGCGATCGTAACGCCGTCAACTGCGGCTCCATCGAGCACAAGATGGGCATCAAGGGCGCGTCGACCTGCGTCATGAACTACGAGAATGCGGTCGGCTATCTGGTGGGCGAGCCCCACAAGGGCCTGCGCGCGATGTTCTCGATGATGAACCACGAGCGCCTGATGGTCGGGCAGGAAGGCTTGTCCCAGGGGGAGGTCGCCTACCAGAGTGCCGTCGAGTACGCGCGGGAGCGCATTCAGGGCCGCTCGTTGAGCGGTGCGAAGGCGCCGGACAAGGCCGCCGACCCGATAATGGTGCACCCGGACGTGCGGCGTATGTTGCTCACTGGCCGGGCGTACAACGAGGCGGCGCGGGCGCTTCTCGGCTGGGTATCGTTGCAGGTCGATATTTCCGAGCGTCACCCGGATCCGGCACGGCGCGAACGCGCCGACGATCTCGTCGC
>CBDTYP010000358.1:0-3438 GCA_965364645.1 uncultured Gammaproteobacteria bacterium
CTGTAGGAGCGAGCTTGCTCGCGAATGGGGCCTCATTCGCGAGCAAGCTCGCTCCTACAGGCTATTGTTCGAGCACTTCTTTCAGGGCCGACAGGAAGCGCGCCACCTCGTCCTCGTCGTTGTAGTAGTGGATGCCTGCGCGCACCAGCGCGTCGAGGCCGCGGGCGTGCATGTCGAGCTGGGTGCTGGTCGCCCGGGACACGCTCAGGTTGATGCCGCGGGATTTCAGGCCCGCAACCACGTCGGCCGGCGCCATGTCGTCCACGGTGAAGGAGACGATCCCGCACTGGCGGGCGCCGCGGTCCCGGAGCACCACGCCGGACAGCGCCGCGAGCCCTTCGCGGAGCGTGCCGGCGAGGGCCGCGACGCGGGCCTCGATGTCGTCCAGGCCCCACTCCAGTGCGTAGTCCACGGCGGTGCCCATGGCGATCTTCGCGGCCACGTTGCACTCCCAGTTCTCGAAACGGATCGCGTCGTCCGACAGGCGGTACTCCCCGGGCGCGGTCCAGGTCGCCGCGCGGAGATCGATGAACGGCGGCTCGAGATCGGGGATGAGGGACTCGCGCACATAGAGGAAACCCATGCCCCGGGGGCCGCGCAGGTACTTTCGCGACGTGGCGGACAGCATGTCCACCTGCAGCGCCTCCACGTCCAGGGGCATCTGCCCCGCCGACTGGCACGCGTCCAGTAGAAAGGGAATACCGTGCTCCCGGGCGACGGCGCCGATGGCGGCCGCGGGATTCACCAGCCCGCCGTTGGTGGGCACGTGTGTGATGGTGATGAGCTTCACGCGATCGTCGATGAGGTTGCGCAACGCGTCGACGTCGACGGCCCCGTCCGCGTCGTCGGGAATCGTCTCGACGAGCGCGCCGGTCTTGCGCGCAACCTGGAGGTAGGCGATGTAGTTGGAGACGTACTCCGCGGAGCAGGTGAGGATGCGATCGCCGCGCTCGAAGTCGAGGGCGTAGAAGGCCATGTCCCAGCCGCGGGTCGCGTTCTCCACGATGGCGATCTCCCCCGGGGTGCAGTTCAGCATGCGGGCGATCGCCGCGTAGGCGTTCTGCACCTTGTCGTCCGCCGCGTCCGCCGCCTCGTAGCCGCCGATGCGCGCCTCGAGGTCGATGTGGGTCTTCAACGCGTCGATGACGGGCATCGGCATCAGCCCGGCGCCGCAGTTGTTGAAGTGAATGCGTTCGCCGCAGCCGGGCGTCTGGGCCCGGGCCCTCTCGATATCGAAACTCATGGCGATCTCTCTCTTCTCTTATCCGATGACCCGGCCGAGGGCATGAAACAGGCGATCCACGTCCGCGTCGTCGTTGTACAGATGGGGTGTAATCCGCAGGCTGTCGCCGCGAATGCTCACGAATACGTTCGCAGCCTTCAGCTCGTCGAGCAAGCCATTCGGGACACCCGAGGGGAAACGCAGCCCGAGGAAGTGCCCGGCACGCTTCTTCGCGTCCACGCCCTGCAGCCCGAGCGTGACCGCACGCTCGGCGATGCCGGCGTTACGCGCCGCGAGGGTCTCCGCGATGGCGGGTACGCCCCAGTCGAGGATCTGCCGCAGCGCCGCGATGACGGCGGGGACGGTATGGAAGTTCGCGCACTCTCCAACATCGAAGCGGCGCGCACCCGGCAGGTGCTCGTCGACGTAGTTCACGAGCCCGGCGAAGTTCTCGCTCCCGAGCCGTTGGCGCCAGTTGTACTCGATGGGCTTGCCTTCCTGGCGGTGGGGCGCGACGTAGAGGAATCCCGTGCTGTAGGGTCCGAGCAGCCACTTGTAGCAGGCCGCCACGAGGAAGTCGGGTTGGATCGCCTTCACGTCCAGGGGCATCACGCCCGCGGACTGCGTGACGTCGAGAACCAGTGCCGCCCCGAGCTCCCGGCAGCGCTCCCCGATGGCCACCAGATCCAGCAGCGCGCCGTCGGCCCAGTGACAGTTCGGCAGCGCCGCGATGGCGGTGCGCTCGTCCATGGCATCCATGACGGCGCCGGTGAGATCGCCGTCCGGGGGCCGGGCGACCGTGATCACCTCGGCGCCGGCGCTTTCCGCGGACTCCCGCCACGCGTAGACGTTGGAGGGAAACTGCTCGGCCAGCAACACGACAGTCTGTCCCCGGTCCAGGGGCAGGTTTCGCGCGGCCACCGAGACGCCGTAGCTGGCGGCCGGCACCAGCGCCACGTCGTCCTCCTCCGCGTTGATGATCCGGGCGAACAGCCCGCGGGCGATCTCCGTGTCGGTAAAGAAGTCGACGCTGCCGATCTCCCAGGGCCGGGCCTTAGTGCCCATCGCCTGTCGGCCGGCATCCACGACTGCATGGGACAGCGGGCCCAGATACGCGCAGTTCAGGTACGCGATGTCCCCGGGGATATCGAATAGATGCCGTTGGCTCGCTATCATCACCCTGCCTCGCCACGAAAGCATGCATCTTGCAGTGCGCCCGGCGGGACAATCAACACCACTCTGAGGCGTCGGTGACCGGACAAATGCCCACGCGGAATTCCAACGGGCAACAAGCGCTCCGCCACGGCAGGGGGACGGTCCGCGGCCGTCTGAAGATTCTCACTCTCATGGCGGTGGTCGGCTTGCCAGTTTGTTCCGCCACGCCGACACTGCCGGAGCCCTGCTCTGAATCCTGGTATCCCTACATCGACGGACTCGTCGTCACGGGCGACGGCGCGGGACACGGGCCGGACATCGGGTCCGACGAGTGGCAATCGGTCGTCGAATTCAAACTCGATGTTCGGGGAAACCCCGACGTGCCCCATCGATCATCGCAGGCCTGGTGTAATTTTATCGACGAACTTATTTCGAAACGTCGAAAGTAGTACCAAGAATCGGGAGACAGGGAGAGGTAACGGAAAAATGCCCGCGAAGAGTCCCAACAAGAAGCGCTGCGGCTGGGCGGGAGACGACCCGCTGTATGTCGATTACCACGATCGCGAATGGGGTGTACCGCTGCGCGACGACCGTCAGCTTTTCGAAATGCTCATCCTCGAAGGTGCTCAAGCGGGACTTAGCTGGATAACGATCCTCAGGAAACGGGAAAACTATCGGCGCGCCTTCGATGGCTTCGATGTGGAGAAGATTGCCCGGTACGGCGTGCGCAAGAAGCGCTCACTCCTGAACGATGCGGGGATCATCCGCAACCGCCTGAAGGTCGATTCCACCATCGGCAACGCGCGCGCATTCCTGGAAGTCGCGGATGAGTACGGCAGCTTCTCGAAGTATCTGTGGCGTTTCGTGGACGGGAAGCCCATCGTCAACCGCTGGCGCACGAGCGCCGACGTGCCCGCATACACGGAAAAGTCCGATGAGCTCAGCAGGGCGCTGAAGAAGCGGGGCTTCAAGTTCGTCGGATCCACCATCTGCTATTCGTACATGCAGGCGGTAGGAATGATCAACGATCACACTCTGGACTGCTTCCGTTACGACAAGGT
>CBDTYP010000359.1:0-3390 GCA_965364645.1 uncultured Gammaproteobacteria bacterium
CCTGGTCATGAAGCGCATCCCAGAGCGCGAGGCCGTCGTCGAACGCGAAATGCAGCTCCCAGCCCTGCTCGCCCACGTAAGAAATGCGGAATGCGCTGACCGGCGTGCCGTTCACCGTGATATCGCGCACCGTGGCGAACGGGAAGTTCTCGGCCGTCAGCGCGTCCGGGTCGTCGGCGACCGCCTGCAGCGTGGTGCGGGCGTTCGGACCCCAGAGACCGATGCAGCCGAAGTCCTCCGTGCGATCGGCGATCGTGACATCGAAGCCTCGATCCTCGGCCATGCGCTTCATCCACACGTAGTCCCGGTTGCCGGCATCGCCGCCGTCCATGACCCGGTAGCTGTCGGAGGCCATGCGCACCACCGTCAGATCGGCGCGCACGCCGCCCTCGTGATCCAGGAAGTGGGTATAGATACCCTTGCCGACGGCCGTGTCGCCGCCCACTTTCGCCACGCAGACGTACTCCATCAACGCCTCCGCGTCGGGTCCGGTGACGTCGTAGAGGGCGAAGTGCGAGAGATTCACCATGCCGACATTCTCGGCCATCTCCAGATGCTCGGCGTTGGACACGCGCCAGAAGTGACGGTTGTCCCACTCGGCCTCGCGTTCCGGCACCCGGTCACCGTACTTCTCCAACAGGTGCTCGTTGCTCGCGTATCCGTGCGCACGCTCCCAGCCGGCCGCCTCCATGAAGTAGGCACCGAGAGCCTTCTCGCGCTCCCAGAACGGGCTGCGGCGGATATCCCGGCCCTTCGAGTACGGCTCGCGGTTATGAACCGGCGGGTTGTAGATCTTGAACGCCGTCTCGTAGCAGCGATCGTGGATGTAGCTTTCCGTTTTCTGGAAGGGGTAGTAACGCGCCACGTCGATGCCGTGGTGATCGAGATGCGTGCGCCCGTCGGTCATCCAGTCAGCGATCAGCTTGCCCGTTCCGGGCCCGTCCTTCACCCACACCGACTCGCAGTACCAGAGCCCGCGCACGTCGGGAGACTCGCCGATGGAGGGCCCGCCGTCCGCGGTCACCTGCAGGAGGCCGTTGAAGGATCGCTTCTCGTCATAGCCGAGCTCCGCGAGGATGGGGGTGAGCTCCATCGCCCGCTCGAGCGGCTCCATGACCTGCTCGAGTTCCAAGTCACGCTGGGATGGCGACAGCCGGCTCTCCTCCTTCGAGAGAAGATCCCGCGGATGCACCATACGTGGATCCTTCTCCTCGTAGTAGCCCCACTCGATGTAGCCGCCTTCGGACGATTTGGGATCGCCCGTGTCGCGCAAGTAAGCGGAGTTCCCTTGATCCCGGAGAAGCGGGTAGCCGATCTCCTTGCCGGTACCGGCAAACTCCTCGAAGGGACCGAACCAGGTCAACGGATGATCCACCGGCATGATCGGCAGATCCTCGCCGGCCATGGCAGCGATCAATCGGCCCCAGAGCCCGGCGCACACGACCACCGTCGCGGTCTCGATAGTGCCGCGGCTGGTCACGACACCCTTGATGCGGCCGTTCTCGATGTCGAGGCCGGTCGCGGGTGTATTGGCATAAGCCTTCAGCTTGCCCGTTGCCTCCGCCTTCTCGACCAGCTCGCCGGCCACGACCTGGGAGCGCGGGATCACGAGACCGGCGTCCGGGTCCCACATGGCGCCCTGGATCAGTTCTTCTTCGAGCAGCGGGAACTTCTCCTTGGTCTCCTTCGCACTGATGAGCGTGACGTTGGTGCCGAAGGCCTTGCCGGAACCGACCTTGCGCTTGAGCTCCTCCATGCGCTCGTCGTCGCCGACCCGGGCCACCTCCAAGCCACCGATGCGACTGTAGTGCCCCATCTTCTCGTAAAAGTCGATGCTGTACATCGTGCTCCAGCACGTCATGTGATCGTGTGCTGTCGCGTAGCAGAAGTCGGAGGCGTGGGCAGTCGAACCGACGTCCGTCGGGATCCCCGACTTGTCGATGCCGACGATATCATCCCAGCCTCGTTCGATGAGGTGATGCGCGACGCAGGCACCGACGATGCCACCCTGCCCGATGATTACGACCCTTGCGCTCTTCGGGAAACTCGCCATTGGACTGTGTCTCCGGCTGGAACGATATTCAATTCAGGGAGCCGGCCTGGACAGGCCGGCCCCCGGCGCTATCAGCGGGTGATGGTCAGGTCCTTGTAGCGCGCCAGCATGGTCGCCTGATCCTTCATGGCGTCCCGGCGAAACGGCGCGCCGAGCTCCTTGTTGACGACGACCTCCACCAGCGTCGTGGTGCCGCTGCCCTGCAGCTCGCAGGCCTCCGAGACCGCGCTGGTGAGATCCGCCATGGTCTCCACCCGCACGCCCCGGCAGCCGAACGCCTCGGCGACCTTCGCGTAGCTGAAGGTATCGTAGAGCTCGGTGCCCACGAAGCGCTCGTCGAACCACAGGATGTCGTTCTTCTTCTCGGCGCCCCACTGACCGTTCCGGAATACGATGACGGTCACCGGAATGTCCATGCGGATGCAGGTCGGAAGCTCGTTCAGGCTGATGCCGAACGCGCCGTCACCGACGAACGCGACACACGGCCGATCGGGGCGGGCGAGCTTGGCGCCCATGACCGAGGGAAACGCGTAGCCGCAGTTGCCGAACATGCCCGGCGCGAGGAAGCTCCTCGGCTCCTCGAAGGGCAGATAGCTGTTGGCGATGGCGCAGATGTTGCCGATGTCGGTCGCGACGATGGCGTCCTTCGGCAACCCGTCCTGGATGGCCCGCAGAACCTGGCGCGGCGCCATCTTGTTCGGCTCGTCCTCCCGGGCGCGCGCGTTCCAGGTGCTGCCCGGATCGTCTTCCTCGTGATCCCAGCCGGCGAGCTTCTGCAGCCACGCGGACTTCTGGGTGGCGATCTGATTCTTGCGGTCCTCGCCGGCGGCCCCGGCGGAATGACTCCCCAGCGCCTCCAGGATCTGGTCCGCGACGGCGCGGGCGTCGCCGCAGATGCCGATGTCGATGGGCTTCGCGAGACCGAGCATGTCCGGGTTCGCGTCCACCTGGATGATCTTCGCCTCGCCGGTCCAGTACTCGATGTCGTGCTGGGGCAGCGTGCTGAAGGGGTTGAGCCGCGTGCCCAGCGCGAGAATGACGTCCGCCTGCTGCACGAGCTTCATGGCGGACTCCCAGCCCTGGTAGCCGAGCGGTCCCACGGCCAGGGGATGGCTCGCCGGGAAGCTGTCGTTGTGCAGATAGCTGTTGGCCACCGGCGCGCCGAGGCACTCCGCCAGCTTGCGCGTCTCGTCGACAGCGTCGCTCAAGACGACGCCGGCACCGGCGACGATGACGGGGAACTTCGCGCTCTTCAGCAGCGCGGCGGCCTCGCCGACGGCGGCCTTGTCCCCCATCTGCCTGCCCGGCAGGATGGGCTCCGGAACCTCCACGTCCAC
>CBDTYP010000360.1:0-3389 GCA_965364645.1 uncultured Gammaproteobacteria bacterium
CACGGCATGGTTCCCCCAGTGCTGTCCGCCGACGATCGTCACCCGGGAGATGTCGCGCCTCTACGAGTTCCTCGCCGTCGAGAAGACCATCATCGTCAAGCCGCTGGACGGCATGGGCGGTGCGTCGATCTTTCGCGTGACCAGGGGCGGCGCCAACACCAACGTCATCTTCGAGACCATGACACAGCACGAGCAACGCTACATCATGGCGCAACGATTCCTGCCCGAGATCCGGGACGGCGACAAGCGCGTGCTGTTGATCAACGGCGAGCCCGTCCCCTACGCGCTCGCCCGCGTGCCCGCGGAAGGCGACGCGCGGGGTAATCTCGCCGCGGGAGCCAAGGGCGTCGGCGTCGAGCTCTCCGAGCGCGAACGCTGGATCGCCTCTCAGGTTGGCCCGGTGGTCAAGGACAAGGGCCTGCTCTTCGTCGGCCTCGACGTCATCGGCGATCACCTCACGGAGGTCAACGTCACGAGCCCCACCTGTATCCGCGAGCTGGATGCCATCTACGGGCTCGACATCGGCGGGCAGCTCATGGACGCCATTGAAGTGGCCCTGGCGGGGTAACGTTGCCGATACCGCTTTGGTGGGCACTCCCGACCCCCTTGCGACTATAATTCAAGGGGTTTTCAGTCTGGGTTCCGTCTGAGTGCACGCCATCACGGCCCCGCCGACCGTCGAATCCGCGGATCGTCTGGGATTCACCCTGTTCGTCGCCATCGCGGCCCACGCCATCGTGGTTCTCGGCGTCACCTTCGCCCCCCACGAGCGGGCACGGGAGCTCGTGAGCACCCTGGACATCGTGCTGGTTCAGCATTCGAGCGAGGAGGCGCCCGAAGACGTCGACTATCTCGCCCAGGCCAACCAGGACGGCGGCGGCGAGAGCGAAGAGGCGGAACGCCCGGCGACACCGCTGCGCGCGCCCTTCGTGGGTCCTATCCCCGATATCGCCATGGCGTCTCCACCCGTGGAGTTCCGCGAAGAGGTGCTGAGCACGGAGCTCGAGCCGGTGCCCTCGCAGAACGCCGCCGCGGAGGATCTGACGCCGGCCGCGCCCCCCGCCCCGGTGCTCACCCAGGACGAGGTGGAGACGCCGGACAAGTTCATGAGTGAGCCGAGCACCGAGACGGCGGAGACGCAGGATGCCCGCACGGTGCGCCAGGCGGAGCGCAAGCCCGAGCCCCAGCCGGACCCGCAAGCGCAGCCCGAGACGCCGCCCCCGACGACCCAGACTCTGACCGCCCAGACGCTCATCGATCGCAGCCTCGCCATGGCGAGCTTGAGCGCGGAGATCGACCGCCGGCTGCAAGCCTACGCCAAGCGCCCCAAGCGCAAGTGGATCACCGCCAGGACCAAGGAGCACAAGTACGCTGCATACATGGAGGCCTGGCGCCAGAAGGTCGAGCGGGTGGGCAACCTCAACTATCCGGACGAAGCGCGGCGCGCGAATCTCTCGGGGAATCTGCTTCTCGACGTGGCGCTGCGCCCGGACGGCAGCGTCCAGGAAGTCATCCTGCGCCGCTCGTCGGGCAAGAAGGTTCTCGACGACGCCGCCATCCGCATCGTCAATCTGGCCGCGCCCTTCGCCCGCTTCCCCAAGGCCATCTCCGAAGAGACCGATATATTGCACGTGGAACGGACCTGGCAGTTTCAGTCGGGGAATCGGTTTTCTAGTCGCTAGCGCGACTAGAAAATTCCGGGTCGCGGGGATCCCTGAATTCCTTAACGCGGCGGCTTCGCTTCGGCGCTCCTTGTCTACACCCCCTCCCTGTCCCTCCCCCTCGAGGACGAGGGGGAGGGGACTTAGTCTGATCGTGTCCAGCGCAAGGAGGGGTGAGGTGCTTGTATAGGGATTCGGGAGTGCCGATAATCCCGGTTGATGGACCTCACGAATCAATTCTTGATCGCGATGCCGTCCCTTCAGGACCCGAACTTCCATCGTACCGTCACCTATCTCTGCGCCCACAACGACGAGGGCGCCATGGGCATCGTCATCAACCGGCCGCTGGAGCTCAATCTGGGCGAAGTCCTCGATCACATGTCCATTGAGGTAGAGAACGACGACGTCAACGACATGGCGGTGTTGCAGGGAGGACCGGTGCAGCAGGATCGGGGATTCGTCATCCACGAGCCCGCCGGGCACTGGGACGCCGTGCTCTCGGTGACCGACGACATCGCGATCGCGACGTCCCGGGACATCCTCGCCGCGGTCGCCCACGGGGACGGTCCCGATCGCGCCGTGGTGGCCCTCGGCTACGCCGGCTGGGGCGCCGGACAGCTCGAGCGCGAGGTGCAGCAGAATGCCTGGCTGAGCGGACCCGCCGACAGCAGCATCATCTTCGACCTGCCCTACGACAAGCGCTACGAGAGCGCCGCGCGCCTGCTCGGAGTCGATCTCGATCGCCTCTCCGGCGAGGCTGGCCACGCGTGACGGCGCGGGCGGCGACCCTGATTGCTTTCGACTACGGCGAAAAACACATCGGTGTCGCGGTCGGACAGACACTGACCGGGACCGCCAATCCCCTGGAGACCATCCGCGTCACGGGCGCGGGCCCGGATTGGGAAACCATCTCGCGAATCGTGAAGGCCTGGCGGCCGGACACCCTCGTCGTGGGCCTGCCGTTGAACATGGATGGCACCGAGCAGGAAGTGACCCGTCGGGCGCGGCGCTTCGCCAATCAGCTCCATGGACGCCTCGGATTGCCCGTCGATCTCGTGGACGAGCGGCTCACGACCCGGGAGGCGCGGGACCGCCTGGCAGCGGAGGGCCGCGCCGGCGATGACGACCACCCGGTGGCGGCGCAAATCATCCTCGAGAGCTGGCTCAACCAGCAGCAGACGTCTCCATGAGCGACACAGCCGATATCGACACACTCGTCGAGAACCTCGCGGGCGCCCTCGAGGCGCACCTCGCCGAGCGCGGCCGGGAGGCACCGCTGATGGTCGGCGTGCACACGGGCGGCGTCTGGATCGCGCGAAAGCTGCACGCCCTGCTCGGCATCGACGAGCCCCTGGGCACGCTCAACATCAACTTCTACCGGGACGATTTCACACGCATCGGCATGCATCCCATGGTGACACCATCGGATCTGTTCGGGGTGGACGACCGCCACGTGGTGCTCATCGACGACGTCCTGCAGACGGGGCGTACGATCCGCGCGGCGCTGAACGAAATATTCGACTACGGACGCCCCGCGAGCGTCACCCTCGGCGTGCTGGTCGAGCGCAGCGGACGCGAGATCCCGGTGCAGGCCGACGCGATCGGCAAGAGCCTGGATCTCGCCGACCACGAGTACGTGAAGCTCCGCGGACCGGATCCATTGTCCGTGGAAATAACCCGCAAGACCTGAGACGAAGCGCAAGTCATGGCGAGCAGCGGCAACTCACT
>CBDTYP010000361.1:0-3384 GCA_965364645.1 uncultured Gammaproteobacteria bacterium
CGTCGGCGTTCTCGGCTCGGCCCTGGGGCCGGTGTTCCTGGGCGGGCTGATGGATCTGGGCGTATCCATCGAGGCCGGTTGCCTGGTGTTCGCCGCTTACGCCACCATCGCCAGTCTGCTTATGAGAATCGCCCTGGGCCTGCACGTGAGGCGAACGCCGGGGAGCACGAGGAGCACACGAGCATGACGATCACGAGCATCGGAATTCTGCATCCGGGTGAGATGGGAGCGAGCGTCGGGGCTGCCGCCAGGCAGGCCGGCGCGCGCGTTGCCTGGGCCTCGCACGGGCGCGGCGAGGCCACCTGCCGGCGCGCCGCGGAGGCCGCGCTGGAAGACGTGGAAAGCCTCGTGGCGCTCGCCGCCTCGAGCGATCTGATCGTCTCCGTCTGCCCACCGGACGCTGCCGTCGCGCTGGCCCGCAGCGTCGCCGAAACGGGCTTCGCCGGCATCTACGCGGATGCCAACGCCGTATCCACCGCGACGGCCCGCGAGCTGGCCACCATCGTCGAGCAGGCCGGTGCACGATTCGTCGACGGTGGCATCATCGGGCCTCCGGCGCGACGCGCCGGTAGCACGCGACTGTATCTGTCCGGCGCCGAGGCGCCCACGGTCGCCGCGGCCTTCGCGGGCAGCGCCCTCGAGGCAATCGCCATCGACACGCGCCCCGGCGCCGCGTCGGCCCTGAAGATGTGCTACGCGGCCTGGACCAAGGGCTCGGCGGGACTGCTCGCGGCGATTCGCGCGCTCGCGGTCGCCGAGGGCGTCGAAGCGCCATTGCTCGAGGAATGGTCGCTGTCGCAGCCCGGGCTCGACACGCGAAGCCGCGACGCGGCAACCGGCAACGCCTTCAAGCGCGGGAGCGGCGCGTCGGCAACTACCTGCGCCAGGTTCAGATGGACCGCGGCGGCTGGCCGCTGTTCCACCGCGGCGCGGCGGAAGTCTACGGGCGTCTCGCACGCTACAAGGACCGTGATCCCGCTCCCGAGCTGGAAGAAGTCGTCGACGCGCTGCTCGATTCCGGCACTTGACCCGCCGTTTGGCGCTCGCGCAGGATTGCCGGAGGGGCGAAGGAGGGTCCGCGAGGGTGAAATCCCATGTGCAGGTAGCCGTCATCGGTGGCGGCGTGGTCGGCTGCAGCGTCCTCTACCATCTGACCAAGCTCGGCTGGAAGGACGTGATGCTGATCGAGCGATCCGAGCTCACCTCCGGATCCACCTGGCACGCGGCGGGCGGCTTTCACACCCTGAACGCCGACACCAACATGGCGGCGCTCCAGGGTTACACCATTCAGCTCTACAAGGAGCTGGAGACCATCAGCGGCCAGTCCTGCGGCCTGCACCACGTGGGCGGCATCAACATTGCCAGCTCGCCCGAGCGCATGGACTTCCTGAAGGCCGAGCGGGCCAAGCACCGCTACATGGGCCTGGAGACGGAGATCGTCGGACCGAACGAGATCCGCGAGCTGAGTCCGATCACCAATGTCGAGGGTGTCATCGGCGCCCTCTACGATCCCCTGGACGGCCACCTGGATCCGTCGGGGACGACCCATGCCTATGCCAAGGCGGCGCGCCTGCAGGGCGCGGAGATCGTGCTCCGCAACCGGGTGCTCGAGCTCGTCCCACAGGCCGACGGAGGCTGGCAGGTGGTCACCGAGCAGGGCACCGTGAGCGCCGAGTACGTGGTCAATGCGGCCGGGCTCTGGGCCCGCGAGGTCGGCGAGATGGTCGGCATCAGCATCCCCTGCCACCCGATGGAGCACCAGTATCTCGTCACCGAGGACATCCCCGAGGTCTACGAGCGCGCCGAGGAGCTGCCCCACGTGATGGATCCGGCCGGCGAGAGCTATCTGCGCCAAGAAGGCCGGGGGCTCGTGCTCGGCGTCTACGAGCAGGCCTGCGAGCACTGGGCCGTGGACGGCACGCCCTGGGACTTCGGCCACGAGCTCCTGCCCGACAAGCTGGAGCGCATGATGGACAAGCTCGGCACCGCCCACGAGCGCTACCCCTGCTTCGCCGAGGCCGGCATCAAGCGCATCATCAACGGGCCCTTCACCTTCGCGCCGGACGGTAACCCCCTCGTGGGGCCGGTGCCGGGACTGAAGAACTACTGGTGCGCCTGCGCGGTTATGGCGGGCTTCAGCCAGGGCGGCGGCGTCGGTCTCGCGCTGGCCGAATGGATGGTGGAGGGGGAGCCCTCCAGGGACATCTTCGCCATGGACGTGTCACGCTTCGGCGACTACTGCACGCGCCCCTACACCCGCGCCAAGGTGAAGGAGAACTACCAGCGGCGCTTCGCCATCTCGTATCCCAACGAGGAGCTGCCGGCGGCGCGGCCCGCCGTGACGACGCCGGCATATGCGATCTGGAAGTCGGAGAACGCGGTGTTCGGATCCGGGTTCGGGCTCGAGCACGTGAACTACATCGCCCCCGCCGGTGAGGAGCCCTTCGAGGTACCGACCTTCCGCCGCTCCAATGCTTTCCCCATCGTGCGCGAAGAGTGCCACGGCGTACGTACCGCCGTGGGCGTGAACGAGATCCACAACTTCGGCAAGTTCGAGATAACGGGCCCCGGCGCGGCCGGCTGGCTCGGGCATGTCATGGCGGGGCGGGTGCCGCGGCCGGGGCGCATCACCCTCACGCCCATGTTGAGCCCGAAGGGCCGCCTCGTCGGCGACTTCACCATTACCTGTCTCGACGACGAGCGTTACCTGCTGACCGCCTCCTACGCCGCGCAGGACTATCACATGCGCTGGTTCGAAGCGCACCTGCCGCCGACGGGTGTCGCCATCCGCAACATGTCCCTGCGACGCGTCGGTTATCAGATCGCGGGGCCGAAGTCCCGGGACCTGCTCGCGCGGGTGACAACCGACGACGTCTCCAACGAGTCGCTGCCCTTCCTCGCCGCCCGGCAGATAGACGTCGGTCTGGTTCCGGCCATCGTCTGCCGCGTGACCTATACCGGCGATCTCGGCTACGAGATCTATGTCGCTCCCCGCTACCAGGTCGCGCTCTATGAGGCACTACGCGCCGCCGGAGAGGATCTCGGGCTGCGGCCCTTCGGCATGCGCGCGATGATGTCACTCCGCCTGGAGAAATCCTTCGGGGCGTGGCTGCGCGAGTATCGGCCGGACTACACGGCGGCGGAGACGGGCCTCGATCGCTTCATCGACTTCAAGAAGAACGACTTCATCGGCCGAGACGCCGCCGTCCGTGAGCGCGACGAGCCACCCGAGCGCACGCTCTGCGCCTTCGTCGTGGACGCGAATGACGCCGACGTGTGGGCCGACGAGCCCATCTGGAAGGACGACAAGGTCGTCGGCTTCGTCACCTCCGGCGGCTACGCCCACTACGTCGACGAGAGCGTCGCCCTCGGGATGCTGCCGAG
>CBDTYP010000362.1:0-3380 GCA_965364645.1 uncultured Gammaproteobacteria bacterium
GGAGCGAGCTTGCTCGCGAATGAGGCCTCATTCGCGAGCAAGCTCGCTCCTACAAGGGATCCTCGACGCGCAGTTGGCCGTCGCGGTCTACGTCGATCCGCTGGCCCGTTCGAATCCGCGCGCGGTCCGCGTCCGCGATGACCACCACCGGCACTTCCACGCCGTAGAGCGCGGCGGCGACCATGGCGCCCACGGCGACGTTCACGTCCGCCGTGCCGAGGGCGATGCCCGCGGGTCCGACGCCCCGGCGGATGGACTCGGCGATGCCGGCGGGCGTGCCGGCGGAGCCGCGGCTCTCGGTCAGCACCAGGAAGCGCCCGGCGACGCAGACGCCCCGTTGCGGATGATGCTGATCGACGATGGTTCCGGTCTGCGCATCGAAGCCGCCCCAGAAGCTCAGGCTCTCGTCGAGCACCAGGGCCTCGGCGGCCGCCGCGCCCCGATTGAGCACCCGCGCGGCAAGGGTGATCCCGCTCACCCCCGGGCCCCCCAGGTGTCGTCCCGCCACAGCCGCGGATCACGCCACACTTCACCGCGCACCGCGGACTCCACGCATTCCTCCAGGGTGCCGAACACCGACTCGACGGCGAGCATGCCCGGCGCGTAGTAGGCCCATTTCGCGGAGTTGGTCATGACCCGCCCGCGGCAGCCGCGCACCGCCGGTGAGAAGTAGGTGCAGGTGTCGACGATGACCTGCACGCCGGCCGCGTCGAGGATTTGTGTCCAGCCCTCCTTCTCGACCAGCGCCTGCACGTAGCGGCTGGTGGAGACGTAGAACAGTGTCCCGTCGCGCACCCGGCGCCCCTCCACGAGCGGCACGAGCCGCGCGAATTCGGTGAACGAGAAGTGCGGCGTGCCGACCGCCACCATGTCGACTGACCCGCCCGTGCCCATGGAGAGGGAGTCCCGCGCGGCCACGAGCGCGTCGGGCGCGACCTCTATCTCTTCGTCCGGAGCCCGTCCCTGGAACGCCGTCTCGAGATCCGGCGCCTCCGGGGTCACGCCCACGGCGTGGAAGAGCGCCACGCCGCCGGACGCCGCAGTAGCCGCGCTGATGGCCTTCAGCTGATCCGCGTTGGTGTCCTCCGGGAGGCCCTGGATGACGGGCACCCGGGAGCCCGCCACCTTGCCCACGCGATGACCCAGCACATGGTGGAAGATGTCTTCCCGGCGCAACGCGTCGGGAATGCGGTCCAGCGTAAACAGCACGCTCCCGCGGCGGCCCGCGTCGGTGTGCAGTCCCGAGTAGGGCACCCTTCCCACCAGCGCGGCGCAGACGTCGAGGTAATCGCCGTACTTGTTGGTTCGCGCACCCACCGCGGAGTTGTAGAAGGTCACGGCGTTGGACTCGGACCCGACGATGTGATCCCCGAATACGGGCCCGCCGGGCAGCTGATAGGGAGCGCAGGTCCAAACCGGCTCGCAGCCCAATCGCTCGTAGAGCTCCATCAGCAGGTGCGCGCCGCTGACGACTATCGGATCGTCGCTGCGCGGACGGACGTCTCTCTGCACCTGACTCACGAGCGAGGTGTTCGTCCAGCTCGGGACCGCGAGACGCGCGCCCTTGTCCACCATGAACTGCGCGAAATCCACGTGGGCCTGTCCGTTGTAGAAGCAGGCGTCGATGTGCGCGAATGAAATATCCTGCAGCCTCGCGGCGCCCGAGATCTCCGCGGCCCGCAGCACCACGCTCATGGCGAGGGCCATGGCCTCTCCCTCGGCGCCATCCAGGAGGGCGCGATCCCGATCGTCGAGCTGCACGGGTGCGTGATCACTCATCTCGTCGCGGCCTGTTCCGAATGTGTACCGATGGGGTTGGGTGTTGAATGCCTCCCGGGTTTCACCGAGAGTCACGAGAACGAAGTCAATCACGTCGCGTCAGCATCGGCAATGACAAGCAGCCCGGCACGCCTCACCGAAGGACCGGTCGCCGGACACCTCGTGTCCATGACCGTGCCCATGGTATGGGCGATCCTCGGCATGATGCTCTTCAACGTGACCGACACCTGGTTCGTGGCGCAATTGGGCTCCGAGGCCCTGGCCGCGATGAGCTTCACCTTCCCGATCATCATGGTGATGACCAGTCTCGGTATCGGCCTCATGGCCGGCACCTCGTCGGTGATCGCGCGGGTGGTGGGATCCGGCGACATGGGCGAGGTGCGGCGCCTGGCCGCCGATGCCGTGACGCTGGCGGTTGCCGCCTCCCTCGTACTGAGCATCGCCGGCATCGCGAGCCTCGACTGGCTCTTCACGCTGATGGGCGCTTCACCGCGGGTGCTCGTGCTGATCCGGGACTACATGCTGATCTGGTACGCGGGCTTCGTGCTGGTGCTCGTACCCATGGTGGGCATCGGCGCCGTGCGCGCCACCGGTGACACGAAGCTCCAGGCGCGGCTCATGCTGGCCGCGGCCGCCATCAACCTCGTCCTGGATCCCCTGCTCATCTTCGGCTGGCTGGGCTTCCCGCGCCTCGAGCTCCAGGGCGCGGCCATCGCCTCCCTCGTCGCCCGCCTCGTCACCCTGATCGCCGGGGCCGTGGTCATCCGCCGCATGGGCCTGGTGGGCTCCCCCCTGACGTCCCTGCCGGTGCTGTGGCGGTCCTGGAAGCGCATCCTGCACATCGGTCTGCCCGCCGCCGGCACCAACGTCATCATCCCGGTGTCCGCCGGCATCATCGTCACGCTGCTCGCGAGCTTCGGGGATCGGGCGGTGGCGGGCTTCGGCGCGGCGACGCGGATCGAAGGCCTCACCCTGGTCGTGTTCTACGCCATGTCGGCCATCATCGGCCCCTTCGTCGGCCAGAATCTGGGCGCGCGGAAGTCGGCGCGCATCGTCGAGTCCCTGCGCGTGAGCGCCGTCTTCTGCCTCGCCCTGGGCGCGGTCGCCGCCGCGCTCCTGTGGCTGCTCGCGCCGTGGCTCAGTCGTCTCTTCAGCGCCGATCCGGAGGTCGTCGCCGTCACCACGAGCTACCTGCGTATCGTGCCGTGGAGCTACGGCGCCGCTGGCATCATCATGGTGATGAACGCGGCCTTCAACGGCATCGGCAAACCTCTGCCGGCGGTCACCATCTCCGTGGTCCGGACCCTGTTTCTCTATGTGCCTCTGGCTTACGGGGCGGCACATCTGTTCGGCATCGTCGGGATCTTCGCCGCCGCCTGTTTTTCCGATCTGCTTTCCGGCATCATCGCCTACGCCTGGGTGCTCAGAACGTGCCGCGCCCGCGGCCCGCAGCCCCGAGCGAATCCATGATCGCAGCCTTCTTGAGACGCATCGGCTTCCTGAGAGCCCTGCTGATGCTCGCGGCCGTGGCGCTGGTCGCGCTCGCGCCGTTCTCCGGCGGCCACATCCAGGTGAGCGGCTGGCCCCTGGTGACGACCCTC
>CBDTYP010000363.1:0-3378 GCA_965364645.1 uncultured Gammaproteobacteria bacterium
ACGGTTCCACCGCCTCACGTATCGCTGCCCTTATTCTCTCCTCACCCGCGACCCGCATTGCTCCCTGAAGGGGGACCGGCGAATGCATTGGTTCGCCAGAAGGTGGATGCGTTGAGTTGGCCAAACTTGGACGATTCCAGCCGTCGCTTTGGCCAGGTCGTGCATCCCCGACCTCGGGGCCGTCAACCCCGTCGTTTGACGAATCCCGCTCCAGACTTCGACCAACCTCGAGCGATTCTCGGCCCATCGGGCCTCGGATTCGGGAACGATTTCGGTGTCCTGGTAGGTACCGTGCGTTGCAGGTGTAAACTTCGTCCTGCGGTTCGAATGAGGAGAACGCCGAATTGGCCATCGAAGCCGGAAAGACACTGCTCCATTACCGCCTGATCGAGAAGATCGGCGAGGGCGGGATGGGCGTGGTGTGGAAAGCCCTCGACACCGAACTGCAACGCCACGTCGCGCTCAAGGTCCTGCCACCCGAGCTGACCAACAACGAGGAACGCCGTCTCCGTTTCCAGCGCGAGGCCCAGGCCTCGGCAGCTCTCGGCCACGCCAACATCGCCGTGATCCACGGGGTCGGCGAGGACGGCGGCGTTCAATTCCTCGCGATGGAGTACGTCCGGGGCGTTACCCTGCGCCAACACATGGCCGGGAGCGCGGGAGATCAGCGGGAGTGGCTCCGTCTCGCGCTGCAGGTCGCGGAAGGACTGGCCCACGCGCACGCCAACGGCGTCGTTCATCGCGACCTCAAGCCCGACAACGTGATGGTCACGACCGAAGGCCAAGTGAAGATCCTGGACTTCGGTTTGGCGAAGTTGCTCGAGCCCCGGCCGGGGCTCGAGGGCGAGGGAGGCAGCCGAGCGGATACCGAGACGGCTCTGGACACGATCAGCCGCGAGTTGACGCGTGCCGGCAAGGTCTACGGCACCGTGAGTTACATGTCGCCGGAACAGGCACGCGGGGGGGCCATCGACGCGCGGTCGGACCTGTTCTCGTTCGGAATCACGCTCTACGAGATCGTGACCGGAAAACTACCGTTCGCCGGGGACAGCGCGATGGACACGTTGTCGGCGATCCTGCGCGCGCGTCCCGAGCCGGTGGTCGCCAGCAAGCCGGACACGCCCGCCGAGCTGCAGCGCATCCTCGACAAGTGCCTGGAAAAAGAGCCGCGGGACCGCTACCAGGACACGCGGGACCTCGTCGTCGACCTGCGGCGCCTGCGGCGCGAGACGGACTCGCAGGCCGCGCAGCGAATCGAGACGACCTCCGGCGTCCAGGTCCAGACCGGGAAGCCCCGGCGGTCCGCGCTCGGCCGGGTCGCCGGCGCTCTGGTCCTCGTCGCGATTGCGGTTGCTGCGTGGTTCGTACTTCCGCGCCTCGCCCAATCGCCCGGCGCACAGCGGGATCTGCGTCCGGTTCAGCTGACCGCTAACCCGCCCGGCAACCCGATCACGGCGACCGCGATCTCGCCCGACGGGAAGTACCTGGCCTATGCGGATTACGAGGGGATCTACTTCCGGCTGCTTTCGAGCGGCGAGGACCACCGGTTCGAATTGGAAGAAGGCTTCTGCTTTAGGTGAGGCTCTATGTCGTGGTTCCGGGACGGAACCCGCCTATTGATCAGCGGAACGGTTGGGCCGGGGGATCGTGAGCGCGGGACGACCTCGATCTGGCTCGTCTCGATCCTGGGCGGCGCGCCGCGAAAGCTGAGAGACGGCGCGTACCGGGCCAACCTTTCGCCGGACGACTCGCTCGTGGCGTACATGGGCATGAAGGGAGGTATCTGGCTGGCCGACGCCGACGGTGAGAATCCGCGAGAATTCATCGGCGCGGAGCAATGGGAGTTCCTCGGATCTCCGGATTGGTCGTCCGACGGAAAGCGCGTGGTCTACCGACGGGTGGGCCCGTCCAAAACCGGCATGCAGGCGACGATCGAGAGCCGCGGCCTGGACGAGGAAACCTCCACCGTACTGGTACGCAAAGAGAACATCCGGTTTACGAAGCGCTCCGTCGTTGGCCTCGCCTTCATGGCGGACTTTCTGATGCTCGACGATCGCCTCGTCTACGTGATGGACGAGCCGGCACCCCGGAACCGCGACCAGAATCTGTGGGAGATCGCCATCGATCCCCGCAGCGGAAAGCCGATCGGCGAGCCGAGGCGGCTCACCGACCTGGTCGACTTCAGCATCCTCGATCTCTCGGTCACGGCCGACGGATCACGCCTCGCGTTCCTGAACGACCGCGGTCAGACCGACGTCTACATCGGCGAGCTGGGCGACGGAGGCCGGAGTCTCGACAATGCCCGGCGATTGACGCTCGACGACCGCGACGACTCGCCGTCGTGCTGGACGCCGGATAGTCGCGCGGTCGTGTTCCAGTCGGACCGGAATGGGAACGATGACCTTCTCGTGCAGGGCCTCGACCAGCGGAACGCGCAGGATCTCGCTATAGGCGCAGGAAACCAGATGGAGCCGCACCTGACGCCCGACCGTAAGTTCTTTCTCTACTGGGAGTCACAAGCGAACGCGGGCGGACCGAACGTTCTGAGCCGATTGCTCCGAGTCCCGGTAGGAGGCGGGCCGACGGAGCTCGTCGTCGAGGTCCAGGGGGGGGCGGCGATCGACTGCGCAACCACACCGGACGGGCCATGTCTGCTGGCCGAGGTCCGGCGCGCAGAACAGATCGTCACACTTAGCCGGCTGGATCCCGTGGCAGGCAGGGGGGAAGAGCTGTTTCGCATCGATATCGGTTCCGCCATCAGAGGGAAGCCGTCTCTCTCCCCGGACGGGGGCCGGTTCGCCATGATCGGGCAGGGCAAGGACCGATCGATCCGCCTGCAGGATGCCCTTACCGGCGAGTTCATCCGTGACATCGAAGTCGACGGGTTGCCCGGGGTGACCTTCAACGAGGTGGAGTGGTCACCCGACGGAAGCGGTTTCTACCTTGCCGGCGAGTCCCCGCGAGCCCTGTCGCTGCTGCGGGTCGACCTGAACGGCGAGGCCCACGTGCTGCACGAGGAACCGACGGGGCACCTCTCCTCGGTCATGCCATCCCCCGACGGACGTCACCTGGCGTTCGAGAAGGAGACTCAGGATACGAACGTGTGGGTGATCGAGGATTTCTGACCTGGCTCTACGCAGACTCTACGCAACGCCATGGAATCCCTGGACACTGGTGAAAGCCATGGACAGCAAACCGGGGCGACGTCCGCAAGAAGCCATAATCGCCGCACTGCCCGGAGGTAATTCCATGTCTGATAAATCGCTGGAGATCCATCCATCCACAAAGGTGGCTCAATTACTCGACGCCTATCCCGAGCTTGAAGACGTCTTGATCCGGATGGCGCCGCCGTTCAAGAAGCTAAAGAACCCGATCCTG
>CBDTYP010000364.1:0-3375 GCA_965364645.1 uncultured Gammaproteobacteria bacterium
GCCGCGTAATCGGACTGCCCGAGCTTGGTGTACACCTCGCCGGCAACGTTGCCCTTGTAGTAGCGCTTGAATCCGGCCAGGGAGTCCTTGCCGGCGGGATAGTTCGGCGCGAGCATGTAGACGTTGCCGTATCCCTGATCGTCGACGAACTTTCCCGTTACCTCGTGGAGGTTGTCGTTCTGCCAGGCGACGTTGAAGTAGTTCTCGTGGCATCCGCTGCCCGCGAGCTTGGACGGCCCGGCATTGGGACTGACGTAGAACACGTCGCTGCGTACGACCTTCGGCACGACGGCCATGGCGACGTTCGAGAAGACGATACCCGTGATGATCTTGATGTTCTCGCGCTTCATGTAGCGCTCGGCGATCTGTTTGCCCCGTTCGGGCTTCCTGCCGTCGTCCTCTACCAGCAGCTTGACCTTGACGCCACCGAGCTTGCCGCTGCCCTGCTCCATGGCCAGCGCGAACCCGTCGCGGATCTCCTCGCCGAGGTAGCCGGCCTTGGTGGTGAGCGTCGTGATCATCCCGATCTTGACCGCGTCGGCGGCAGCGGCGGCGCCGCTTACGCACCAGACGGCGAGCAAGATTATGATTTTCATTTCTTTCAGCATGATGACCCCTCCCGTGTGAGGGCTCCTATTCTATCTATCCAGGGGTGAGGGGAGAATGGCTGTGGTCGTGTTCTCGAAAGACGATCACGGAATCGAAACGCTGGAAGCTGCGGGTCAGGCCGGGGAACCAGGTGAAAACGAGCCGATCCAGGGCGGCGACGTCGGCGACCATGAACTGCCTCCGCTCCACGCCGATGGCATGGATGAAGGCCAGGAACGCCTCCAGCGTGCCGTCCTGGTGCTCGCCGATGATGTTGACGTTGCGGATCTCCTCCCGGCTGACGCGATGCTCGCCGAGCTGGATGCGCCGGTACATCCAGTTGGGTTGGTCGGCGCAGTGCAGGGCGCCGAAGAGCACGGCGTGGCGCTTGCCCCGGCGCAGGTGGCTGCGCAGATTGCCGGCGATTGAGATATCCCGGGAGCCGTATCCGCGATGGACTCGCTGGGCCTTCTGGCTCGCGGACTCGTCGATGCCGGCGATCACGACCCCGGGCCGGGCCCTTCGTGCGGCGCCCACGACGGCGGCGATATCCACGCCGAGGAGCGGCACCTCCGCCTCGCCCGAGTCGATACGGCTCATCATCGTGAGCAACGCGTCGTCGGCTATCTCGAGGAGCAGCACGTCGACGGCGAGGGCGGGGAACACGGATTCGGCGAGGAAGCGCCGGGTCGCGCCGAGGTGACTCTCACCGACGCAGAGTATCGAGAGTCGGGAGTCGTCGAGGCGTGCGAGCTCGCCATCCAGTTCGCCGAGGTTGTTCTCGAGATTCTCGATGAACGCCCGGCGCCGGCTCTCGGGCATGGCGTCGAAGGCCGCCATGGCCCGGGTCGCCAGGCCCTCGTAGCCCGCGTGGCGCACGAAGGCGTCCGCGGGGAGCTCCCTCGGCTTCGGGGACGGGACGAAGTTCACCCGCGCCCAGTCGGCGACGGCCCACGCCAGACCCAGCAGCACCAGCACCGACGCGACGATCAGCGTGCCGCGGATCAAGCCCGTTCCTACATGGGGGTCAGCGGATGATGAGGCAGCCGGTTTCGGACAGGTTCGTCACCTTGCGCGACACGCTGCCCATGAGCGTGCTCTTGACCTGGCCGAGGCCGCGGGTGCCGAGAACGATCAGATCGACCTTGCGCCGCTTCGCGTAGCGCAGGATGACGGTAGCGGGGTCGCCGTGCTCGAGCGCGAGCTTCACTATGCCCGCGCCCTTCTTCGTGGCGCGGATCTCCGCCTCTCCGAGGATCTTGTTGCCGACGAAGTCGAGGACGTCCGAGCGGGCGCCGGCGATCTTCTCCACCTCCGCCATCTTCTTGAGCTCCGGCGGCAGCTGCATCTCGCGTACCGCGTAGAGCAGGTGCAGCGTCGCGCCGTACTTGCCCGCCATGTCGGCGGCGAGATTGATGGCGCGGTTGGAAGCAGGCGACGCATCGGTCGCCACCAGAATATTCTTCAGCATAGTCTTCCCCTGGTCAGGCCGGTGACATTCCCCGCATGCGCTCGTTGCGTCTCCTGAGCAGCTCGAGAGCCGTGAGCAGGAAGATCGAGAGAACCACCAGAATAGTCGCCACGGACAGGATGGTCGGGCTGATCTGCTCGCGGATACCGGAGAACATGCGTCGCGGAACGGTGTACTCCTCGATGCCCGCCAGGAACAGCACGACGACCACCTCGTCGAAGGAGGTGATGAAGGCGAACAGCGCGCCGGAGATCATCCCGGGCAGCACCAGCGGCACGGTGACCTTGAAGAAGGTGCGCACGCCATCGGCCCCGAGGCTCGCCGACGCACGGGTCAGGCTCTGATCGAAGCCCACCAGGGTCGCCGTCACCGTGATCACCACGAATGGCGTGCCGAGCGCCGCGTGGGCCAGGATGACCGGCAGGAGGTGCAGCCCCGACCAGATCTCGCTCAGCTGTCGCGGCGTGAAGCCGATCATCGAGTAGAAGAAGTACATGCCGACGGCCGTGATCACCAGGGGCACGATCATCGGCGAGATGAGCAGCCCCATGAGGAGCGTCTTGCCCGGCAGGCGGCTGTTGCTCAGGCCCACGGCGGCGATGGTGCCGAGCGCCGTCGAGATGATGGTCGCGAAGATCGCGACGATGATGCTGTTCTTGATGGCGAGATGCCACACGTCGCTCTGCTCGCCGATGAAGAAGTCCTCGTACCAACGCAGGCTGAATCCGGGCATGGGGTAGGTGAAATAGGGCTCGGAATTGAACGACAGCGGGATGATCACGAGGATTGGCATGATCAGGAACAGCAGAATGGCGCCGCAGATCACCCGGAACGTGATGAACCAGGCGCGCCCCAGGGGGCCGACATAGGGCGGCAGATTGCGCAGGCCCCTGATGGATCCCCGTACCGCGACGGCGAGGCAGACGAAGAGCAGGGCGTAGACGATGATTTTCGTTACTGACATTGGTCTACCCCAGCTTCATGTTGTCGATGCCGACAATCTTGTCGTAGAGAATGTACACGGCGAGGACGCCCGCGAGCAGTATGCCGCCGAGCGCGGATGCCAGGCCCCAGTTCAGCGATCGATTCGTGTGATCGGCGATGAAGTAGCTGACCATCTGATCCGTCGGTCCGCCCACCAGCGCCGGAGTGATGTAGTAGCCGAGCGCCAGGATGAACACGAGCAGGCCGCCGGCGCCTATACCCGCCAGGGATTGGGGGAAGTAGACACGCCAGAAGGCGGTCCATGGCGTCGCCCCCAGGGAGCGTGCCGCGCGCTCGTAGCTCGGCGGTATGTTCTTCATGACGCCGTAAAT
>CBDTYP010000365.1:0-3360 GCA_965364645.1 uncultured Gammaproteobacteria bacterium
TCGACGCTGCTGCGCATCATGGCGGGCCTCGATACCGAAATTCACGGCGAGGCGCGTCCACAGAAGGGTATCCGTGTCGGCTTCCTGCCCCAGGAGCCCGTGCTCGATCCAGCCAAGGATGTGCGCGGTAACGTGGAGGAGGGCGTGGCCGAGGTGCTCGAGCTGCTCGCGCGTTTCGAGGCGGTGAGCGCGAAGTTCGCGGAGCCGATGGACGACGACGCCATGAATGCTCTGCTCGAGGAGCAGGGGGATCTGCAGGACGCCATCGAAGCGGCCGGGGGCTGGGAGCTCGAGCGCAAGCTCGAGATCGCCGCCGACGCGCTGCGTCTCCCGCCCTGGGACGCCGATGTCGGGACGCTGTCCGGCGGCGAGCGGCGCCGGGTGGCGCTCTGCCGGTTGCTGCTGTCTGCGCCGGACATGCTGCTGCTGGACGAGCCCACCAACCATCTGGACGCGGAGTCCGTGGCGTGGCTCGAGCGCTTTCTCCAGGAGTATCCCGGCACCGTGGTGGCGGTAACCCACGACCGCTACTTTCTCGATGATGTCGCGGGTTGGATCCTCGAGCTCGATCGGGGACGCGGGATACCATGGGAGGGCAACTACACCTCGTGGCTCGAGCAGAAGGAGCAGCGTCTGTCCCAGGAAGCGCGGGAGGAGTCCGCCCACCGGCGCGCCATCGCGGCCGAGCTCGAGTGGGTGCGGGCCAATCCCAAGGGCCGGCAGGCGAAGAGCAAGGCACGGCTCGCACGCTTCGACGAGCTCTCCTCCAGGGAGTTCCAGAAGCGCAGCGAGACCAAGCAGGTGCACATTCCCGCCGGACCACGCCTCGGGGACCTCGTTGTTGAGGCCAAAGATCTCCGCAAGGGTTACGACGAACGCCTGCTCATCGACGGATTGAGCTTCCAGCTGCCGCCGGGGGGCATCGTTGGCGTCATCGGTCCCAACGGGGCCGGCAAGTCGACGCTGCTGCGTATGCTCGTCGGCAATGAGCAGCCGGACGACGGCGAACTCCGATTCGGCGACACCGTGGACATCGCCTACGTGGATCAGAGCCGCGAAGAGCTGAACGGGAACAACTCGGTATGGCAGGAAGTTTCCGGCGGCCAGGACATCATCACGGTCGGCAAGACCGAGATCCCTTCCCGGGCCTACGTGGGCAGGTTCAATTTCAAGGGCACCGATCAGGAGAAGCGTGTCGCTGATCTCTCGGGCGGCGAACGCAATCGGGTGCACCTCGCCAAGCTTCTGGTAAAGGGCGGCAACGTGTTGCTGCTGGACGAGCCCAGCAACGACCTCGACGTCGAGACCCTGCGCGCGCTCGAGGAGGCGCTTCTGGACTTCCCCGGTTGCGCGGTCGTCGTATCCCATGACCGCTGGTTTCTCGACCGCGTGGCCACGCACATGCTGGCCTTCGAGGGAGACAGCCAGGTCGTCTGGTTCGAGGGCAATTATGCCGATTACGAGGCCGATCGCCGCAAGCGGCTCGGCGCCGACGCCGAGCAGCCCCACAGGCCCAAGTTCAAGCGCCTCGAGGCCTGAACGGGAAATGCCGCTATAATCGCGCCATGTCGGGCAGCAACAATTTCGACCGCATCATCGATCGTCTCGAGGGACTCCTGGATCGGGTGGAGGACTTCGCGCCGACGAAGGCCCGGCGTCCGGACTGGTCCAGCGCCTATGCGTTCCGCTGGCGCAAGCAGCGGGGCGGCGGCTACATCCAGGCGGTCGAGCATCCCCACCACATTCGACTCGACGATCTACAGAATGTCGATCGTCAGCGCACGGAGCTGCAACGCAACACGCTGCAGTTCCTGAAGGGCCTGCCGGCGAACAACGCGTTGCTCTGGGGCTCTCGGGGCACCGGTAAGTCGTCTCTAGTGAAAGCGCTCGTCAACGAGTACAAGGACGACGGACTGCGGGTGCTCGAGGTGGACAAGAACGATCTCATCGATCTTCCCGATGTGGTCGAGGGCATTCAGGATCGCCCGGAACGATTCCTGCTCTTCTGCGACGATCTGTCCTTCGAGTCCGACGACTCCAGCTACAAGGCGTTGAAGGCGATCCTGGACGGCTCCGTGCACGCGCCGCCCGAGAACGTACTGATCTACGCGACCTCGAACCGCCGCCACCTGCTTCCCGAGTACATGAGCGAGAATCTCGACGCGCACCACGTGAACGGGGAGATCCACCACTCGGAGGCGGTGGAAGAGAAGATCTCGCTCTCCGAGCGTTTCGGGCTGTGGCTGTCGTTCTATCCGTTCAAGCAGGAGGAATACCTGCAGATCGTCAGCCATTGGCTGAAGAGCTTCGACGTGCCGGCGCCGGACGGCGAGGCCGCGCGGGCGGCCGCCCTGCAATGGGCGCTGGCGCGAGGCTCGCGCAGTGGGCGCAGCGCCTATCAGTTCGCGAGGGACTGGGCTGGCCGCCAAAGCCTGGACCAGGGCCTCGACTGACGCCCCATGGCCCGAACCGACAGACTCGCCATCATCGGCGGCACCGGCCTCACATCACTCGACGGCCTGGAGATTGAGCGCAGTGAGGTCGTCGGTACGCCCTGGGGTGAGCCGTCGGCGCCGATCGTTCACGGCAGGCTCGCCGGCCGGGCGGTCGCCTTTCTCGCCCGCCACGGCTCGCCCCACAGGATCCCACCCCACAAAGTCAACTACCGAGCCAACGTCTGGGCGCTGAAACAGATCGGGATCGAACGCATCGTTGCCGTCGCGGCGGTGGGGGGCATCCACCCGGCGTTCGCGCCGGCGATGGTCGCCGTGCCGGATCAGATCGTCGACTACACCTGGTCCCGGGGACACACCTTCTTCGAAGACGCGCTGGAGCATGTGGTGCACGTGGACTTCACCGAGCCCTACTGTCCGGAGCTCCGCGCCGCCCTCATCGCGGCCGCCGGAGATGCAGGAGTCGATGTCGTCGACTGGGGAACCTACGCCACCACCCAGGGCCCTCGGCTGGAGAGCGCCGCGGAGATCGACAGGTTGGAGCGCGACGGCTGCCACCTGGTCGGCATGACCGGCATGCCGGAGGCGAGCCTCGCTCGGGAGGCGGAGCTGCACTACGCGCACGTCGCGGTGGTCGTAAACCCCGCCGCGGGCCGCGGCGAAGGCGCCATCACCATGGAAGAGATTCAGAAGAACGTGGAAATCGGCATGCAGTCGGTGCACGCGCTGCTCGAGAGTTTCGTTCTCGCTAGCGCCTGATCGAAGCCCCTGTGGACGCCGCCGCCTGTAGGAGCGAGCTTGCTCGCGAATGAGGCCTCATTCGCGAGCAAGCTCGCTCCTACAGGAGGTGACTTCAGCCGCCGCTTCCAGAGGTGGCCGGGGCCGGCAGCAGCGGTTCGGGCTGGGC
>CBDTYP010000366.1:0-3335 GCA_965364645.1 uncultured Gammaproteobacteria bacterium
TCTACGAGCACGGCTTCACCATCGGCGGCGCCCGCCAACGGCTCTCCGGCGAGGAAGCCAAGGTAGACGTGAACCAGAGCCAGCAGATCATCCGCCAACTCCGCACCGAGCTGGAAGACGTCCTCCTCATCCTGAAGCGCTGAGCCGTGTCTCCTGTAGGAGCGAGCTTGCTCGCGAACAGGGGTCATTCGCGAGCAAGCTCGCTCCTACAGGCAATGTCCCACAATCTCGTTTATCATGCCGACCCTCGGGGTGTAGCGCAGCCTGGTAGCGCACCGCAATGGGGTTGCGGTGGTCGGAGGTTCAAATCCTCTCACCCCGACCATCTTCTTCGAGGGGCCGGATCCGGCCCCTTTCTCGTTCAGCGTGGGTTCAGCGGTGCGCCGGTATCCTGCGGACCCATGATCAAGTATCTCTTTCTCGGCATCGTGCTCCTCGGCGTGCTCCTCGGCGGCCAGGGCTGCGCGTCCACGGCCCCCGCCCGGGATGCCGCGGCCGACCGGGCAGTGGCCTCCAACCCCGTGGTAGCGGCCGCCGACAGCATGGTGGGCGCGCCCTATCGCTATGGCGGCCAATCGCCCCGGGGCTTCGACTGCAGCGGCCTCGTCCACTACGCGTACCGTCACGCGGGCATCGACGTGCCGCGCACGACCGGCGCCCAGCGGCGCGGCGCGCGGCCGGTGGCGCTGGACGCCATTCGTCCCGGCGACGTACTCTTCTTCGAGCTCGACGGCGCGAAGGTCTCCCACGTAGGGATCTACGCGGGCGCGGGCAGCTTCATCCACGCCCCGTCCACGGGCAAGAGCGTCGCTTACGCGAGCCTTGGATCGGACTACTGGAGAAGCCACCTGAGCGGCGCGGGCCGCTTCCATTGATACGCGACTGACGGGTACGACATCGAGGGCCAACGTGCGGACACTCAAGATCGGCGTGCAGCTGCCGGAAGTCGAGCGCGAGGTGCGCTGGCCGGAACTCGCGTCCATGGCGACGCTTGCGGAGGATGTCGGCTTCGACTCCCTGTGGGTCGGCGACCACCTCCTGTACCGCAACGCGGACGAAGGAACGAGGGGCCCCTGGGAGGCCTGGTCGCAGATGGCGGCCCTGGCGGCGATTACCAAGCGTGTGGAGATCGGCCCCCTGGTGGCGGCCACCAGCTTCCACAGCCCCGCCATGCTCGCCAAGAAGGCTTCCACCCCGGACGAGATCAGCGGCGGGCGGCTCATTCTCGGACTCGGCGCGGGGTGGAACCGCACCGAGTACGATGCCTTCGGCTTTCCCTTCGACCATCGGGTGTCGCGCTTCGAGGAGGCCTTCACCATCATCCGTACGCTGCTCCGCGACGGCGCTATCGACTTCGACGGCGACTACTATCAGGCGCGGGAGTGCGAGCTTCTGCCCCGCGGGCCCCGCCCCGGCGGACCGCCCCTGATGGTGGGCTCCGAGGGGCCGCGCATGCTGCGCATCACCATGCCCCACGTGGATGCGTGGAACAGCTGGCACGCGTGGTACGGGAACGACGTGGGGGCGCTTCCCGGCGTCCTCGAGAAGGTGGACGCGGCCTGCGCCGACGTGGGCCGGGACCCGGGAGAGGTGGAACGCACGACGACCGTGCTCGTGCAGTTCCCCGGCGGCAGCGGACGCGCATCGGGAGACAGCGGGAAGCGGGGTGTCGAGCCGTTGCGGGGATCGTCCGAGGAGATTGCCTCGGCGTTGCGCGCGTACGCCGCCCTCGGCATCTCTCACGTGCAGCTGGTGCTCGATCCCATCACGGCCGATTCCATCGAGCGGCTCGCGCCGGTGATCGATCTGCTCGGCGGCGACGGCGCCTGAGGTTCTGGTAAGCTGTACCCGTCGACCCGCGGAAGTGGAATGCGAATCAATGCTGAATGGCTTACGACGGATGGTTGCGGCAGCGGGCCTGGCGCTGCTCGTGGCTGCCTCGGCCGCGGCGCAGACGGAGCAGGAGCCGGCTGAGGACACGGTCGAGGCCGGCGGCTGGCAGTTCGAGCTGGCGCCGCTCTACATCTGGTTCGCCGGCCTCGAGGGCAACGCGAGCATTGGTCCCGTCAACGCACCGATCAGGTTGTCGTTCGGCGACGTGCTCGAGAATCTCTCCGGAATATTCACCCTTCACTTCGAGGCGAAGAAGAACAAGTGGTCTTTCTTCACCGACGGGATGCACCTGCAGCTCGAGCCCGGCACCACGTTGCCCAACGGGGCGCCTCTGGGCGTCAAGGTCGAGAACGACATCATCGAGGTCGGGGCGGCCTACCGTGTCCGCGATGCGCAGCCCTCGGTGGACATCCTGGGCGGGGCCCGTTACACGAATCTCGAGGTGCGGGGAACGAACCGGGCGATAACCGTCGTCGACGAATCCTGGTGGGACGGCTTCGGCGGCGCGCGCATGCGTTATGCCTTCGGCGAGAAGAAGAACTGGAGTGTCGCCGCCCGGGGTGATATCGGAACCGGCGGTTCCGATCTGACCTGGAGCGCGTACGCGCTCGCGACCTGGCGCTTCGCGAAGTTCGCTTCGGTTACCGCGGGCTACAAGTGGCTCGACTACGACTACACGAACGGGACCGGACTCTCCCGGGTCGACTGGAACGTCACCTACCAGGGGCCCATCGCCGGCATCGTATTCAACTGGTAGAGGGGCGGATCAGCCGATCATCGGCTCAAGCCCCCAGCTGAAGAAGGGCTCTGCCCCGTCCCGGGTGATCAGCGCCACTTCCTCCAGCCAGATGCGGCTGTGCTCGTCGCCCGGATACAGGAGATGCATGGGCACGACCATGCCTTCCTCCAGCTGCCAGTCACCATTGGGCGCGCCATCGGCCGTGGTCTGCTCGAGATCCATGTGGCCGAGCCCGAGTCCGTGGAAGAAGATCACTGCCGCGTTCGCGTCGGGCACACCGGACTTCCGAAAGGCGCCCCGCGCGGCCGCCTGCAGCTCGCTCACCTTCGCGCCGGGACGCATGGCCCCCAGCAGCGTCTCGCCGGCGGCAGCCGTCGCCCTCGCGTAGCCCTTCGCGTCGCCCTCGACCTCGCCATCCACCACCCAGGTCTTGCCGCCGTCCCAGCAGTACAGATCCAGGGTCCCGTGACAGTCGAACATGACGTGCATGCCGGGATCGATCACGAAATCCTCGAGCCCGGTCTGCAGGGTGATGGCCGCGTCGGCGCCCCGGGGGTGCCCCCACACCATGGCGCCGGGGCCCCGGAGGAATCCGCCGAGGTCCGCCACCGCACGATGATACGCGTGATTGAATTCCCGCCAGCGCATGCCCCGCTCCCAGGACGCGATGGTGCGTTCGATGGCGGCCTGGTTGAGGGCCGTG
>CBDTYP010000367.1:0-3331 GCA_965364645.1 uncultured Gammaproteobacteria bacterium
CCGTTCCGGCCCTGGACCAGGTATTGGGCGCATAGACGCATCAACAGCGGTTCGAGTACCGACGTGAGGTCCGTCCGGTTGATCCAGTCCGGCTGCTCGAGCACTGACTCCAGACCCGCGACGGGATCGGCCTCGCCGGTGAGACCCGCGAGGGTCTCGAACTCGCTCTCCTCGAACAGCGTCATCTGCCCGCCGTCCGCGTGCTCCCGAATCCAGTCGCGGAAGCCGGGTATCGGCGAGAGCGTCGCGAAGGTCTTCAGGTTCGGCAGATCTCTCGCCAGATCGTCCGCCACGCGCTTGATGAGGAAGTTGCCGAAGTTGATCCCGGCGAGCCCCAGGTGACAGTTGGAGATGGAGTAAAAGATCGCCGTATCGGCGTCCTCCGGATCCCCCGACGGCGCGTCCTCGTCGAGCACCTCCTGGACGTTGTCGGAGATCCCCTTCACCAGCGCCACCTGCACGAATATGAGGGGCTCGTCGGGCATGCGCGGATGGAAGTACGCATAGCAGCGGCGATCGTCGCCCAGCCGGTTCTTGAGATCGTCCCACGACTTGATGGCGTGCACCGCCTCGTACTCGATGAGCTTCTCGAGCAGCGTCGCCGGCGTCTCCCAGGTGATCCGCTTCAGATCGAGAAAGCCGATGTCGAACCAGGAGGCGAGCAGCGCGTGGATGTCGGCGTCCAGTGCCTGCAGGCGGATGTCCTCCGCGGCGAACATCATGAGCTCCGCGCGCAGATCCACGAGGAACTTGACCCCCTGGCTGAGCTCGTTGAACTGGGCCAGCAACTTCACCCTGGGAGGCACGAGGACCTCGCGGAGATAGCTCTCCGCGCGCCGCTTGTCGGCCTCGTCATCGGCCTCCTGGCGGGCCTGAATCGCGGTGTCGATCGCTGCCTGATCGACGTCGTAGTCCCGGGCGAGTATCTCGAGGAAGCGCCGCCGCCCGATCTGATCCAGCACGAGATACGTCTCGCCGAGCTCGGCGGCTCGGGCTCGGGCCGACACCTGGCCGCCGCGGGCTTCCAGGCACGCATCGATCTGCTTGCGCAGCCGATCGGCGTCGCCGTCCGGTAGATCCGGGGCGACGCCGTCGCGCAGCGGGCCCCGCCCCAGACGCCAGGCGCGGCGGAATCGCCGCAGGGTGCGGTCCAGTATGCCTGGTGTGTGGTCGTTCATTTCCACCGCTCTCCGGGGGCCGCGTCAGCGGTCACCTACCCTCCATATTAGCGATCGAGGGTCACGGATATGTGACACGTTCCCCAGAAGGCGAGGCCGCCGCCGCATCAAGAATGTGTCCAATCCGGGGGTCGTTTCTCGAGAAATGCCCGCATGCCCTCGCCCTGATCCTTCGTCGCGAATGCGGCGTGAAACAGGCGCCGCTCGAAGTGCAGGCCCTCGCTCAAGGTGGTCTCGTAGGCGCGGTTGATGGCCTCCTTGACCATGTACAGCGCGGGACGCGACATGCCGGCGATCTCGGCGGCGAGCTTCATCGCCTCCACCAGCAGAATGTCGGCGGCGAACACGCGGCTGACCAGGCCGGCCCGTTCCGCTTCCTCGGCGTCCATGGTCCGCCCGCTCAGGCACATGTCCATCGCCTTCGCCTTGCCGACGGCACGGATCAGGCGCTGGGTGCCGCCGATGCCGGGCAGCACGCCCAGCTTGATCTCCGGCTGGCCGAAGCGCGCGTTATCCGCGCACACGATGATGTCGCACATCATGGCGAGCTCGCAGCCGCCCCCCAACGCGTGACCGGCCACCGCGGCGATCACCGGCTTGCGGCAGCCGCCAATCCGCTCCCAGTTGCGCGCGAAGTGATCCGACATGTACATGTCGACGGCGGTCTTCTCCACCATTTCCGAGATGTCGGCGCCGGCGGCGAACGCTTTCTCGTTGCCCGTCACGAGGATGGCGCCGATGGCGTCGTCGGCCTCGAATGTCTCCATGGCGTCGGCGAGCTCGTCCATCAAGTCGTGGTTCAGCGCATTGAGTACCTGCGGCCGATTCAACGTCACGATGCCCACGGCATCGTGCACCGAGGTGTGAATGTTCTCGTAGCTCATCTGCTGGGTTCTCCTTTCGCTGTGCCGATCACTCCATCATAAGCGCTCGAGGTCGGCGGATGCACGGGGGCACCATTTCGGGTAAAAAGTCCCTGTGGGGTCGGTTGCGGGCTATGCTGCGGCGCACAATTTACGCTATATTCCTATTCGAGTCACGAACCGGGGAGTCGAATCGCCATGAGTCGCTACGATGATGTTTACGAGCGCTCCATCAACGACCCGGAGGCCTTCTGGGCGGAAGCGGCCGAGGCTGTTCACTGGTACAAGACCTGGGACAAGGTCCTCGACGACACCAACAAACCATTCTATCGGTGGTTCACCGGCGCCGAGGTCAACACCTGCTACAACGCCCTGGACGTGCACGTCGAGAACGGCAGGGGCGATCAGCCCGCCCTCATCTACGACAGCCCCGTCACCGATACGAAGAAGACCTTCACCTACCGAGAGCTGACCGACAAGGTGGCGACATTCGCCGGCGTGCTCGCGGCCGCCGGCGTCGGCAAGGGCGACCGGGTCATCGTCTACATGCCGATGATCCCCCAAGCGGTGGTGGCGATGCTCGCCTGCGCGCGGCTCGGTGCCGTGCACTCGGTGGTCTTCGGCGGCTTCGCCGCCAACGAGCTCGCGGTGCGCATCGACGACGCGCAACCCAAGGTGATCGTATCGGCATCCTGCGGCATCGAGCCGGGGCGCATCGTCGAGTACAAGCCGCTCCTCGACGCGGCCATCGATCTCGCGACCCACAAGCCGGGTCACTGCGTCATCGTGCAGCGCGACGCGAAACGCGCCGAGCTCGTGCCCGGCCGGGATCTGGACTGGAAGGAGGCGATGGACGCCGCCACGCCCCACGACTGCGTTCCCGTGGCGGCGACGGATCCCCTGTACATTCTGTACACCTCCGGCACCACGGGCCAGCCGAAGGGAGTCGTCCGCGACAATGGCGGACACATCGTCGCGCTCAAGTGGAGCATGAAGAACATCTATGGCGCCGAGCCCGGTGAGGTGTACTGGGCCGCGTCCGACGTCGGTTGGGTCGTCGGCCATTCCTACATCGTCTACGCGCCGCTCTTCAACGGCAACACCACCGTTCTCTACGAGGGAAAGCCCGTGGGGACGCCGGACGCGGGCGCGTTCTGGCGCGTCATCTCCGAGCACGGCGTGTCGGTCATGTTCACCGCGCCGACGGCGTTTCGCGCCATCAAGAAGGAAGACCCGGAAGGGACGCTCATCGGTGACTACGATCTCAGCGCGTTTCGGACCCTGTTCCTC
>CBDTYP010000368.1:0-3318 GCA_965364645.1 uncultured Gammaproteobacteria bacterium
AAGCCACCCTGCGCGAAGCCCTGGTCGGCGAGGCGGTGCTTCGCGGTGCAACGCTGACCAACGCCGACGTGACGGGTGCCGATCTCCGTAAGCTCGATCTGGCGGACGCGGACCTGCACGGTCTCGTCTACGGCTCTCCGGCGCAGCGGCGCGGCCTCTTCCTTGGTATACGCGGCCTCGACTCCTGTCACGGCAACGCCCTGTTCGTCCGTGACGCCAAGGACCAGGATTACCTGGATGCCCTGGAACTCGCCATCGACGCCACGAGGGAACCCTGGCGCCGAACAGGCAAGCGTCTCCTTTTCCGCGCGTGGGGGCTCATCGACTACGGGCGCAGCCTCGGCCGCCCGTTGCTCTACGCGGCGCTCCTCTGCTCCCTGTTCGGAGTGATCTACCTGTTCGACATGCACCTGGGTTGGGGCCTGATCGACTACTCGGAGAGCTCACAAAGCCCGCTCACCCCCTTCTACTTCTCGATCGTCACCTACACGACGCTGGGATACGGAGACGTCCACCCGCTGAACTGGCAAGGCGAGCTGCTCGTCATGCTCGAGGTGGTCCTCGGGTATGCGACACTTGGACTCCTCCTCTCGATCCTGGCCAATCGGGTTGCACGACGCGCCTGAGCGAACGCAAGAGCACTCGACGTGAGTAACGCCTCCGAATTCAGCAAGCGACTCGCAGGGGTGCGCCATGACCTACGCAACCCGGTGGGGCAGGTCTTGGGATACGGGGAGATGATCGACGAGGAGCTGGAGGACTCGGGCGCCGACGAGCTCCGCGCTCAACTCGAGAGCATCCACGTCTGTGCGGACCGCATGATCCGACAGATCGACGAACACCTGGGAGCGTCCCACGAGAGCGCAGCCGAGCTCGACGTCGACGGCGCGACAAGAGCCCTCCTGGGTGAAGTGCGGAGGATCGACGAGCTCTTGATTCCCCTGCGGTCTGGCCTCGTCGACCTCGAGCACGACGAGTTGCTGAGCGACGTGCAGCGCATGGAGCTGGCCCTCGCGACGATGCGCGAGATCCTCGCGGAGCGACTGACCCTCGAGCACCTGGAGGGCCACGGCTCGGAGCACGACCCCGCCGTCTCGGACAGCGAGGATGTGCTCTTGGACATCGCCGCGATCGGCGGCGAGTTGGGCCAGTCCGGCCACATCCTGGTCGTCGACGATGACCCGGCAAACCGCGACCTGCTCGGGCGCCGGCTTGGTCGCCAGGGGTACGAGACAACGTGCGTGGAAAGCGGCGAGGCCGCGCTCGAGTTTCTCGCGACCGAGGAGCCCGACCTCGTCCTGCTGGACCTCGTGATGCCCGGCCTCGACGGCGAGGCGGTCCTGCGGCAGCTCAAGTCGGACACTCGCCTGCGACACCTGCCAGTCATCATGCTCTCCGGCCTGGACGCGACCGACCGCATCGTCAGCTGCATCCTGCAGGGAGCGGAGGACTATCTCTTCAAGCCCTTCAACCCCGTCCTGCTGAAGGCGCGTATCGCCGCGAGTCTAGAGAAGCGCCGCCTACGCGAGAACGCCGCGCCGCGACTGCGACTGTTCGTCTCCTCCCCTAGCGACGTCGGACCCGAGCGGAGGGCCGTTCGACACGTGATCGACCGGCTGAACGAGGAGCTCGCGGGCGAGGCCATCCTGGTCCCCGTGCTCTGGGAGGAGGAGCCGCTCGTGGCGTCGGAGACGGCGCAGACACAGATCATCCTCCCGCGCGACACAGACATCTACGTCGGCATCTTCTGGGCGCGCTTCGGCACCCCCTTGCCCGACAACGTCACGCGACCCGACGGCAGTCGCTACGGATCCGGTTCCGAGTTCGAGTTCGAGGACGCGCTCGAGGGGCAGAGAGCGGACGGCAAGCCGGACATGCTGGTCTACCGCAAGACCGCCGAACCCACCGTCTCGATCACGAATCGCGACAGCGTCATGAGCTGCCTCGAGCAACACGAGAAGCTGCTCGAGTTCATCGACAAGTGGTTCACCGGCTCGGACGGCACGATCGCCGGTGTCTTCCACGCCTTCGAGATGACTGACCAATTCGAGGAGCTCCTCGAGATCCACCTGCGGAAAGTCGCGCGCAAGCGACTCGCAGCTTCTTCGTCCTAGCCCGATCGCGCCCGACTAGAGAATCTCGGCGTGGACCTCTTCCACCGTTCTCGTGATGCGCGCGATCACCCGGTACGGGTCGGCGTTCGACGCCGGGCGGCGATCCTCCAGGTAGCCCTTCCAGCCGTCCTGCACCGTGAAGATCGGGATTCGCACCGACGCGCCGCGGTTGGCAACGCCGTAGCTGAACTGCTGGATCGAAGCCGTCTCGTGACGGCCGGTGAGCCGCATCTCGTTGTGCGCGCCGTACTCCGCGACGTGCGCTTCGTGGCGCTCTCCGAACCCGTCGAGGAGTTTCTTGATGTACTCCTCACCGCCTACGTCGCGCAGGTGCGGGTAGGAGAAGTTGGCATGCATCCCACTACCGTTCCAGTCACCCGCGAGGGGCTTGGGATGGAGCTCGACCTGCACGCGATGGCGCTCGGAGGCCCGGAACAGCAAATAGCGCGACACGATCAAGTCGTCAGCGGCTCGCAGCCCATGACCGAAGCACTGGTACTCCCATTGACCGAGCATGACCTCGGCGTTCACGCCGGTGATTCCAAGCCCCGCGTCCAGACACTCTTCCAAGTGCTCTTCGATGATGTCGCGCCCCGCCACGTACTGGTAGCCGACCGCGCAGTAGTAGGGACCCTGAGGCTCCGGGTACCCACCACCGGGGAACCCGATCGGCCGCCCCGAGTCGTTCATCAGCACGTACTCCTGCTCGAAGCCGAACCAGTAGTCCTTGATCGCTTCGGCATCCGTCAGGCCGCGGGTGTTGGTCGGGTGCGGCGTGCCGTCCGGCTTGAAAGTCTCCGCGACGACCAGCCAGCCGTTCTTCCTCCCGGGATCGGGGTAGACCCGAACCGGCTTGAGGACGACCTCGGAGTCTCCGCCGTCGGCCTGCAGGGTGGAGCTTCCGTCGAAGTTCCACTCGGGCAGTCGGTCGAGCTCGCCCGCGTAGCCGTCTAGGTCGAGAATCTTGGTCTTCGAGCGCAGGTTCGCGACGGGCTGATAGCCGTCGAGCCAGAGGTATTCGAGCTTGTGTAGAGTCACGTCTTCTCCAAGTAGTTGTGCTGCGGGCTCTTGCTCAGAGAGCGTCTTCGCCCTGTTTCCCGTCCCACACCAAGAGGACTTCGTCCAGTCCGGTTGCGAGCACGAGCCCGTGCCCGCCACTCTCCGTCGCGCCCTCCTTGATGGCCGCCATCGCCGCATCGACATC
>CBDTYP010000369.1:0-3292 GCA_965364645.1 uncultured Gammaproteobacteria bacterium
CGCACAGGCATGGCGGTCTCGACGACGTCGGTTCCGGAGCCGCCGGGACGCACGGGCTTGCGCAGGTACGTCCTGCCGTCGGGGAAACGCCACTCCACGACGAAGGAGTCGTCCGATCCCAGGCCGGAATCGAAGCGCGCGGTCAACGTCACCTCTTGGTCATCGGCGCTGAACTCCGTCGCCGGCGGGCCGCCGGCGGACAGCTGGTCATCCATCAGCGCGGGTCCCGTGCAGCCGGCGAGGAGCAGTACGGCGATGCCGTAGCAGCACAGTCGAGACGGAATTCGCGCCGGAGACATGGGAACGGCCTATGCAGCCTGTCAGGGTTCGCGCACGACCCGGAATCCCACCGAATCGTAACCACGCTGAGACTTCCATTTGGTGCGCTTCTTTGCGCGAATGGACTTGCCGGTATTGAGGAACGACCCGCCGCGCACGACCCGGTGCGAGCAATCGCCGCCCTCCCAGACCGAACCATCGGTGGGCGCGTCCTGATAGTTCCCGTGCCAGCAGTCGCGCACCCACTCCGCGACGTTGCCCGCGGTGTCGTGCAGACCGAAGAGGTTCGCGGGGAAGCGACCGACGTTGGTGGGTGAACGTGGATTGAGTCCGGTGTCGCAGTTGAAGCAATGTGCGCGCCCGCTGCCGAGCTCCCGGCCCCACCAGTAGCGCGTCGACGTGTCGGCCAGCGCCGCGTACTCCCACTGAGCCTCGGTGGGCAGCCGGTACTTCTTCCCGGTCTGGCTCGACAACCACTTCGTGTAGGCCAGCGCGTCGTCCCAGCTCACGAAGATGACCGGATGGGTCTTCTTGTCCACGCCCGGGTTCTTCGGCTTCTTGCGCCCCGTCGCCCGGGCGAAGCGCTCGTATTCCGCGTAGGTGACCTCGTACTTGCTCATGGCGAAGGCCGGGACGTCCACGTTCCGCTTGGGTCTCTCGGTGACCTCCACGGAGTGGTTCGGGCTGCCCATTTCGAAGCTGCCCGCGGGAATGGCCACCATCACCGGTCCCTTCCCGCCGGACTTGAGCGCATCCTGGGATTCTTGCACCGCGGTCGTCGGCATCGGCCCGGTGTCCGGTTTTGGTTCCGGCTTTGGTTCCGGCTGCGGCTCGGGTTGGGGCTCCGGCTGGGGCTCCGGCTGGGGCTCCGGCTGAGGCTCCGGCTGGGGCTCGGGCTGAGGCTGCGGCTCCGGCTGCGCCTGCTTCTCGGGCATCCAGCCCCGCCACATACCCGTCATGTACACGTAGCCACCGCCCGCGCCCACCAGCAGCAGCAGGATGACGGCGATTATCAGGCCCTTGCTGCCCCCGCCGCTCGGTTTGGAGGTGGGCAGATCCCGCTCCCGCGCGAGTTCCACCCGCGCCGGCGCGACGTCGACCGCCGGCGCGGCCGCGGCGGGAGGCTGGACCGCCGCCCCCGGGCGCTCGACCATATCGACGACGACGATGGTAGTGTTGTCCTGGCGGGGACGCTTGGCCTCATCGACGGCCTTGAGCAATGCGGCGACACATTCCTTCGGCGTCTGGGACCACGCAGACGTCTTCAGGATCGTCTCGCTTTCCAGCGTGTCGAGACCGTCGCTCGCGATGATGAGGCGATCGCCCGGCAACAGCTGATAGCCGGAGTTCGGGCAGTCGACCTCCGCGATCTCCTCACCGGTCATGGCGCTCATGAGCATGTTCCGCGACAGACCGGCCTCGGCCTCCACGTCGATGCCCTGGGAGCGCATGCGATCCAGATAGCCGCCGTAGCTGTGATCTTCGTTCTTCTTGGTGAGATCGCGATCGCGAATCAGATAGATGTGACTGTCGCCCACGCTGATCCAGTAGATCTTGCCCCGCGTGATCGCCGCGGTGACCATGGTGCAGCCCATGCCGTCCAGGCCTGGCGTCTCCTCGATGGATTCCTTCAGGCCCTCGTTGGCATTCTTCAGCGCCTCGCGCAGCACCCCGGGCGGGTCCTGCTTGCCGAACTTTCCGGTGAAGGTCTTGTTGAAGGTGGATACGACGAGGTTGCTGGCGATATTGCCGGCCGCGTGGCCGCCCATGCCGTCGGCGACGACGATCAGGGCCGAAGACTTGGAGTCGCCAATCTCGTCATCCAGATACGTGGTCAGAAACGCGTCTTCTTGATAGTCCCGGGCGCCGGCGATTTGATCCCCGGAAATGTCTAGGCTGAGTTCCACGCGTTATCCCTGATTGCTGACGGCTGATTGCTGACGATTTCGCCGACCCGGTTAGTTCTGGAAATGCCCATCCGGTTAAGTGTAGGACATGCTTCAGACGCTTTGACAGGGCAATTATATGGGCTGCGGGAGGGCGGATCCGGCGGCCGACGGGGCGGGTGCGGCGATGTGTGATGCGCTTCACGAACTGGGGCCGATGGGCTCCCGAGCCTGTGATATTTACCTAAGTCCGCACCTCGATTCCCCGCGCCGCCATGCTCTGCTTGGCCTCGCCGATGCTGTATTCGCCGAAGTGAAAGATGCTCGCCGCGAGCACGGCGTCGGCGCCGCCGGTGAGGACCCCCTCGCTCAGGTGCTCGAGACTGCCGACGCCCCCCGAGGCGATAACCGGCACCGGCACCGCGTCCACCACCGCCCGCGTGAGCGCCAGATCGAAGCCGTTGCGGGTGCCGTCGCGGTCCATGCTGGTGAGCAGAATCTCGCCGGCGCCGAGCTCCGCCATGCGGGCGGCCCAGGCCACGGCATCGAGACCGGTCCGGGTGCGCCCGCCGTGGGTGAAGACCTCCCAGCGGGGCGGCACCGACTCCCGGCCGGCGCCGTCGTGCTCGACGCGCTTGGCGTCCACGGCGACCACGATGCACTGGGAGCCGAAATGGGCCGCGGCGTCACCGACGAACTCCGGATTCGACACCGCGGCAGTGTTGATAGAGACCTTGTCGGCGCCCGCATTGAGGAGTCTTCTCACGTCGGCGCGGGTGCGCACGCCACCGCCCACCGTCAGCGGGATGAACACCTCGCTCGCCACCGCTTCCACCACGGGAACGATCGTGTCGCGATCGTCGGAAGACGCGGTGATGTCGAGGAAGGTCAGCTCGTCGGCGCCCTCGTCATCGTAGCGCCGGGCGATCTCCACCGGATCGCCCGCGTCACGGATGGCGACGAAGTTGACACCCTTGACCACGCGCCCGGCATCCACGTCGAGACACGGAATGATACGTTTCGCGAGACTCACGGATGCAGCCTAGCCGGCATTGCCCGCCCCCTCGTCGGCAATCTCATCCGCGAGGCTCTGGCCTTCCGCGAAGTCTAAGCTGCCCTCATAGATA
>CBDTYP010000370.1:0-3287 GCA_965364645.1 uncultured Gammaproteobacteria bacterium
GTAGTCGAGGGGCTGCCGGAGAATCTACTCCGGCAGCTTTTTAAAATTTGGTGGGGAGCCGACGAGTGGAAGGAGCGAATCCGACGATGGATATGATCGCGAGGCGCTTTCTTCCGAGCAGTCGCGACAAATGCCCCGTGATCCCGATGACCAGCGCCTGCCCGATGGCGAACAGCGTTACCACCCAGGTGATCTCGTCGGGCGTGGCGTTCAGGCCCCCCGCCATGTAGGGCAGCGCGACGGAGACGATGGTGAGATCCAGCGCCGCCATGATTGCGACGAACAGCATGCTGATGAGCAGCATCGTGCGCAGAAACCCGGGTTCCATCGGCTTGACTGCGTCGGTCATGGGCGTAGGGCTGGCTGCTCGTCGCCGTTGCCGGTCACTGGGGATCCCTTTCCGGACTAAGGCTTCTTCGACACGGATTCCACGTCGATCGACGCCGTGACGCTGGCGCCGAGGCGGAATGGATATTTCGGATCCTGCTCGAGCATGCGGATCCTCACGGGGATCCGTTGAGTCACCTTGACCCAGTTGCCCGTCGTGTTCTGGGGGGGCAGAAGGGAAAACGACGCCGCTGCCCCGCGGGACAGGCTCTCGACCTGGCCTTCGAACTTGCGCTCGCCGTAGGAATCCACCGTGACGACTGCGCGCATGCCGGGCTCGATGTGTGCGACATCGGTTTCCTTGAAGTTGGCCTCCACCCACCAGTTCGTGGACTCGATGAAGGGGAACAGCTGCTCCTGCGGCTTCACTACATCGCCCGCGCGGAGAGTGAGCTGGGTGACATACCCATCCGCCGGCGCCGACACCCGGGTCCACTCGAGATTCAACTTGGCAAGGGCGACGTCGGCCTCCGCCGAGGCGACCCGTGCGTCGCGCACCTCCTGGCTGCCCTGGTTGAGCAGGGCCTCATCGAGATCGGCCTGCGCCTCCGCTACCTCGTCCTTGGCCGCCATCAACGCGTTCATGTACTGGATTGTATCGAGCTCGGCCGCGGCTCCCTCTTTCACCATTTTCTCGTAGCGATCGGCGTACTGCTTCGCTGTCGCGAGATCCGCCTTTTCCTCGGAGAGCCGCGCCCGGGCCGAGGCCACCCGCGCCTTGTCGGCTGCCACGTCGTGGCGAACCAGAAGCAGCTGATTCTGTGCCTTGTGAAGTTCCTGCTCGAAGGGGCGCGGATCGATCTCGAAGAGCGGCGCGCCCGCATTGACGTATTGATTCGGCTCGACGTACAGCTTCGACACCTGTCCGTTCAGCTGCGGGCTGATCCAGACGTAGTGTGCGTGCAGATAGGCGTCGTCGGTGGAAGGATGCAAGCGCTCCCACGTCCAGAGGTGATAGAAGCCGATGGAGAGCAGACCCGCGGCGACGAGGGCTCCGACGAGAATCACCACTTCCTTACGATGGGAAAGCGGCGCTTTGGCCTTTTCACCTTCCGAATGGTCGCTCATGGCAGATCCCGGGTCCGTCCTTCACGAGAGTCGGCAGATTCTATCCAATTGCCCGGCGAAGCTCACCTGGTCCTGGATAGCGCCGTCAGCTCCTGGATCTCTCCGCGCAGCGCCTTGACCTCGACGAGCAGGCTCGCCCGCTCCGCGTGGGCGGCCTGGGCGTGTTCCGCCTCGACCTCGTGATACTTGCTCTGCATCGCGTTGACCACCACGGCGATGAATAGATTGAGCATGGTGAATGTCGCTATCAATATGAACGGAACGAAGAATCCCCACGCGTAGGGGTAGACCTCCATTACCGGGCGCACGATCCCCATGGACCAGCTCTCGAGCGTCATGATCTGGAACAGCGAGTAGACACTCTTGCCGATGGTGCCGAACCACTCAGGGAAGGCGTCTCCGAAGAGCTGCGTCGCCATGACGCCGGCGACGTAGAAGATGAGCATCAGTATCGACACGACGGCCCCGAGACCCGGCACTGCCGAGAGCAGCGCCTCCACGACGCGCCGCATCTGCGGCACCGCCGTCGCGAGTCTCAGGACACGCAGCACCCGGAGCGCCCGCAGGACCGAGAAATGCTCCGTCGCCGGCACCAGCGCGACGCTGACGACGATGAAGTCGAAGATGCTCCACGGGTCGCGGAAGAAGGCCCGGCCGTAGGCAATGATTCGAACGGCGAGCTCGATGACGAACACCCCGAGGATGACGTTGTCGAGCGTGGAGATGATTGGGCCCGCCCGCTCCATCGCCTCCGTCGACGTCTCGAGTCCCAGGGTGACGGCGTTGACGACAATCAGCACGATGATCGTCCGCTGAAAGATCGGATTCTCGGCGAGAGCGGCGCACTTCTTCCGGAACTCGTTTGACGTCGTGTCGGGCATCCTACTCACCTCGTTCGTAGTGTTTCAGGCACTGTCTTGAAAGGTAGCGGCAAAAGCCCGAAGCTTCATCCATGCCGATCGCCCGACTCAACGACCACGACATGTACTTCGAGATCCACGGCGAGGGTCGGGCCGAAGATCATACGGTCCTCTGCTCCGGCGGCTGGGGCACGTTCTGCCACGGAAACGTCCGCCATCTTCCCGCAGGGCTCCTGGATCGCTATCAAGTCGTCATATTCGATCACCGTGGCCTCTGCGAGTCGACTGACGACGCCGGCGTACCGGCCTCGACGGCGCTCTACGCGGCGGACGTCGCGGCGCTCATGGATCACCTTGGAATCGAGAGCGCGCATATGCTCGGCATCGCCGGTATCGGCTCCTGCCTCGGCCAGGAGCTGGCCATCGCCCGGCCGGAGCGCGTCCGCAGCCTGATCATGTCCGGAACCTGGGCCCGGGCCGACGACTACTTCCGCGCGCAGCTGGAGCTCTGGCGGCGGATGCACCGGGAGATGGGCTTCGCCGCCTTCCAGCAGGAGATCGTGCTGGCCGCCTACGATCCGGCCTTCTACGTGCGCTACAAGGATCGGTTGCTCGGCCCGAGGGGTGGCTGGTCGGAGCTGCGGGACAACTACCCCGCCCACGATCGCTTGACCGACGCCGCCCTCGCTCACGATACCGTGGGCAGGCTGGCCGGGATTCGGGCGCCGTCCCTGGTCATACACGCCGGCCGTGACATGCTCACGGCCCCGCGCCTCAGCCTGCCGGTGGAGAAGGGGATCCCCGGCGCTCAGGGATGGATGATGGGTGGTTCCGCCCATGTGGTGACGGACCGGGGATCGAGAGAGGAGTTTGCGCGGAGGATTCTGGACTTCCTCGCCGATGCCTGAACGCGATCTCCTGTAGGAGCGAGCTTGCTCGCGAACGAGGCCTCATTCGCGAGCAAGCTCGCTC
>CBDTYP010000371.1:0-3282 GCA_965364645.1 uncultured Gammaproteobacteria bacterium
GTGTCGGGATTGTCGACCCAGCCGAGGACCCGGATGGCGTCCGCCTGCACCTCGACGCGCTGCCCCCGCCCCTTGGACTCCACCAGCTCGCCGTCGGCGACGATGGCGCAGCCGGCGGTGAGATGCAGGATCTCGGACTCGTATCTATCCACGTCCTTGTCGGCGACCACCTGGATGGCGTCGAAACAGGACCCGTCGTGCAGGTTGATGAACGAGAAACCCTGCTTCGAATCCCTGCGTGTCCGCACCCAGCCCTTCAACGTCACCCGGCTGCCCGTAGGCACCCCGCCGGCAAGCAGATCGCGAACGCTTACCTCTGCCATAATGCTTGTCCTCCGGATCGGTCCGCGTCCATGAACAGAGTCCTCCTCCCACTCATGACCAGCGTGCTCTTCTCGGGCAGCTACATTGCCGGGAAGTATACGACGCTTGATCTGGGCCCGCTAACGACGACCCTGCTGCGCTACGCGATAGCGCTCGTGTTCCTGAGCGCCCTGCTGCTGCACTACAAGCGCGACGCGCTCTATCTCCGGCGGCGCGACATCTTCCCGGCGCTGCTGCTGGGTCTCTTCGGAATCGTCGGCTACCACTACTTTTTCTTCCTCAGTCTCCGCTACACCGAGGTCGCGAACACCGCGATCATCAACGCGCTGAGCCCGGTGCTGACCAGCATGGCGGCGGCGCTCGTTATCAAGGAGCGGCTCGGCCGGCGCAACTACGCCGGTGTCGTCATGGCGTTCCTGGGCGTTCTTCTTCTGCTCAGCAGGGGCCAGATCGACACGATCCTCGCCGTGGGATTCAACAAGGGAGACCTGTTGATGCTCCTCTCGGTCGTGAGCTGGATGATCTACGCGCTGCTCGTCAGAACCATGGTGGACAGATACTCGGGGTTCACGCTGACATTCTACGGGACGCTATTTGGGGTTCTGGTGCTGTTGCCGATCGCGCCGGCCGAGGCGCCGCTCGGCGCCGTCCGGGACATCTCCCGCGCCTCGCTGATCTCCGTGCTGTACATGGGAGTCTGCGGCTCGGGCCTCGGCTACCTCCTGTATAACATGAGTATCCGGGAGATCGGGCCCACGCGGACCTCGAGCTTCGTCTACAGCGTCATCCCGATCATCGTCGCCGGGCTGGCGTGGATGTTCTTCCAGCAGCCCATAACGCCGATAATGGTCGCCAGCATGGCCCTCATCCTTGTCGGCCTGCACCTGATGCTGGCGCCGTCGCGGAGCGATCGATTAACGAACACTGGATAATTCTCGGGGTCGCCGTCGCCGGATTCTTCTACGTCTCCGGCATCGTCCTCGCCGTGGATGCTGTGATGACGGTCCGCACCTCCCAGGGCTCCATCGCGTGGATCGTGAGCCTGCTCACCTTCCCCTACGTTGCCGTCCCCCTGTACTGGGTGTTCGGCCGGACCAAGTATAACGGTTACGTCGACGCGCGGCGGACGGAAAACAAGGACATGGAGCCGATCATCGAGCGGGTCGTTCCCCGGACCCTGGACTACATCGTCCGCCCCGAGCACCCCGGGATGAACTTCCGGGTCATGGAAGAGCTCGCCGCGATGCCGTTCACCCGCGGGAACGAGGCCGACCTGCTGGTGGACGGCAAGCAGACCTTCGACGCGATCTTCGAGGGCATCGCATCCGCCCGGGCCTACGTGCTGGTGCAGTTCTTTATCATCAAGGACGACGAGCTCGGCCGCGAGTTCCAGTCGGCGTTGATGGAGAAGGCGCGATCGGGGGTTCGCGTGCACCTGTTATACGACGAGATCGGCTGTATCCGTCTCCCGGGCAGCTACCTGAACGAGCTGCGAGACGCAGGCGTCGAGGTCAGCTCCTTCAATACGACCAAGGGTCTTCGCAACCGCTTCCAGCTCAACTTCCGCAATCATCGCAAGGTGGTCATCGTGGACGGCCACGAGGCGTACACGGGTGGATTGAACGTCGGCGACGAATACATGGGACGGAGCAGCACCTTCGGCGCGTGGCGGGATACCCACGTCCGCATTCGCGGGCCGGCGGTGCAGGGGGTGCAGTTCGCCTTCATCGAGGACTGGTACTGGGCGACCCACCGGGTGCCGGATCTCGACTGGACGCCGAAGCCGTCCGGGCGCGGCGACAAGGAGGTGCTGGTGATCCCATCCGGGCCGGCGGACGATCTGGAAACCTGCGGGCTCTTCTTTCTGCACGCCATCCACTCCGCCAGGAAGCGCGTGTGGATCGCGTCGCCCTATTTCGTTCCGGATCCGAAGGTGATCGCGGCGTTGCAGATCGCCGCGATGCGCGGCGTCGACGTCCGTATTCTATTACCGGAGAAGGCGGACCATGTCCTCGTCTGGCTGTCGTCTTTCTCTTATTACAATGAGACCAAACCTTACGGTGTCCGCCTGTTCCGATACCAGCCTGGGTTTCTGCACGAGAAGGTCATGCTGGTCGACGATGATATCTCGGCCGTCGGGACGGCGAATCTCGACAATCGATCGTTCCGATTGAACTTCGAGATCACGCTGCTGATCGTGGACGCCGAGTTCGGCGCTCGCATGGAGGAGATGTTCGAACGTGACTTCGCCGGGTCGCGCATGCTCGAGCCGGGCGAGCTGGACGCGAAACCCATTTGGTTCAAGTTCGCCGTCGGAGTGGCGCGCCTGATGGCGCCTATTCAGTAGAAGTCGGCGGCGCGGGCACCGTGTTGGCGTTGATGGCCTGCTGCTGGCGCAGCTTCTCCTGGGTCTCGATCCGGTTCTGTACGTCCCGCTCGAAGGCGATCTTCTTGGTCAGGCAGCCCGCGGAAGTGCAGTCGTTGCTGTAGCTCTTCGCGCGGCTGCAGTACGTCGTATCGCAGCCGGGGTCGAAGCGCTGCACGAGCCGACACAGCTCGGTGTTGCACGCCTCCCACTTGGAGCCCGAAAGATCCTTGCGCTTGATCTTCGCCACACCCTGGGATTCCGCCCCGGCCTGCGGCTGGTTCTGGCTGCCGCCCTGGAGCTGGGTCTTGTCGGTGTTCTCCCGGGGCGGCTGACGGGTGGAGAAGTGGGTAACGCCGTTTTCGTCCACCCACTGGTAGGTCTTGGCGGCCTCCGCCGTCGTGGCGAACAACGCGGCGGTGAGTAGAATGAGCATCGAGCGATACATCGGCTTGTCCGCGAAGAGCGGCCTCGGATCTCGATAATGATGTCAAATTATAGGCTGCGCGGGCAGGAATAGGGTTCCGCTCGATTCTCGACGATGGCACACATGGCGTGATCGGCGGTGTTGGTCGCAAAGGTGCGGGTCGCGG
>CBDTYP010000372.1:0-3248 GCA_965364645.1 uncultured Gammaproteobacteria bacterium
AGGCCGTTTCCCGCGCCGGCGCCGTCGGCCTCATGCAGCTGATGCCCGCCACCGCGAAGCGCTACGGCGTACGCAATTCCTACAATCCCAACCAGAACGTCTACGCCGGCGTCCTGCATCTGCGCAATCTCATCCAGCAGTTCAACGACGTGGTGCTGGCGCTCGCGGCCTACAACGCCGGCGAGAATGCCGTCATCCAGTACGGCTACAAGGTACCCCCCTCCGGGCGAATTCGACATCATCGATCGCTACTTCCGTCGACCGTCCCGCGGCCGTGACGACGTGGTCGTCGGCATCGGCGACGACGGCGCCGTGCTGCGCGTGCCCGATGGACACTCGGTCGTCACCGCCGCGGCGACCTTGAGCGCGGCCGCGTGGTCCGAACGGGAGGGCGACGGCGGGCGCCTCGGGCACGACGTCATGACCATGGCCCTCGAGCCCCTGCTGTGCGCCGGCGCGCGGCCTGCCTGGGCGACGCTGGCACTCACGCTGCCGGAGGCGAACGAGCAGTGGCTCGCGGCGTTCAGCGAGGGTCTGTTCGCCGCGGCGGAGGGACACTCGGTGGCGCTCGTCGGCGGGGATACCACCCGCGGCCCGTTCACCGTCACGGTGGTGGGACACGGACTCGCCCCCCGGGACGGAGCCACATCGCCGTGACCGGCGCCGGGCGATGGCGTCCCAACCCGCCGCCACGAAGCGAGGCGGAGCTGATGGAGCGCGCACGGGCGATGGCGGGCGAGCCGCTGGCGGCGCTGGCGGAAGACCAGGGCATCCCGGTGCCCAGCGAGAGCCGGCGGGCCAAGGGTTGGGCGGGACAATTGATCGAAGCCTACCTGGGCGCGAGCGCGGGCTCTCTCGCGGAGCCGGACTTCCAGCTGATCGGCGTCGAGCTCAAGACCATCCCGGTCAACGGGGACGGCGAGCCCCGGGAGTCCACCTACGTGTCCACGGTGCCCCTGATGGGCGAGTCCTCCACGCGATGGACGGACAGCAACGTGCAGAAGAAGCTCGCGCGGGTCCTGTGGGTGCCCATCGTCGTGCCAACCGTCGACGGCGACGGGGTAGAGCCGGGACAGCGGATCATCGGCTCGCCGCTGCTGTGGAGTCCCTCCGCCGAGGAAGCGGCGGCGCTCGAGGCGGACTGGCATGAGCTCATGGACATGGTCTGCCTCGGCGAGCTCGAGACCATCACCGCCCACCACGGCACCTGCCTGCAGATACGCCCCAAGGCGGCGGACTCCCGGGCGCGGCGCTGGGGCATCGGCGAGAGCGGCGAGCAGGTGCGCACGCTCCCCCGGGGGTTCTACCTGCGCCCGGGCTTTACCCGCGCCATTCTCCGCAAGCACTACGCCCTGTAGCCATGAGCGTGAATCACTCGGCGGGCCGCAGCGTGATGGCGTAGAGGCGCGGCCACTGTTTCCCCGTTACCAGCAGGCGGCCGCTGCCGGGGATATAGGCGATGCCGTTCAGCACGTCCGCCCCCGGTTCTGTGGCCATGCGGGCGACGAGCTCCGACAAATCGATGACGCCGGTCACCCGCCCGTCCGCAGGGTCGATGCGTACGATGTCGGATGACTGCCACACGTTGGCGAACACCTGACCGCCCACGAACTCCAACTCGTTGAGGAAACGCACGGGCCCGCGATGATCGCGGACGTCGACCCGTCGGACTTCGGAGAAGGTGACGGGATCGAGGAAATACAGGGTCGCGCTGCCGTCGCTCATGATCAGATGCTCGCCGTCATGGGTGAGCCCCCACCCTTCCGTGTCGTAGCGAAATTGTCCCGACGGACGGATGTCCCTGCGTGCGTAGATGAGCGCCGTGCCCGAACGCCAGGTGAGCTGGATGAGCCGATCGCCGAATGCCGTAAGCCCTTCGCCGAATAGATGCTTGGGGATCGGCCGGATCAAATCGGGCTTTCCGGTCTTCAAGTTCACGCGCCGGACGGTCGAACGGCCGTAGACACCGGTGCTCTCGTAGAGCGTACCGTCGGCGAACACCAGTCCCTGTGTGTAGGCGAGGCGATCGTGGGGATAGGTGGCAACGATCGTATAGCCGATGCGTGGCGGCGCGACGGTGTCGTTCGCCGCCGCGACGGCCGCCGCGAGAAGTCCCGAAAGCGCGAGCCCGATCCACCACGGGTTGCCAGGACGGGCGGACTTCAATTCAACCGACCCGCGCGAGATCCAACTCACCCCGCACCACGGTGACCGCCTCGCCGCCGACCTTCACGGTCTCGATGGTGTCCCGGGGACCCACGACTTCCACGCTCGCCTTTCCGGGCCGGCCCATCCAATGCCCCTGCTCCGCGACGAAGGTGGGCGCATCGATGAGCGCGTAGTGCCAGAGATATGCTCCCATGCCCCCCGTGGCCGAGCCCGTGAAGGGATCCTCCGCGTCGCCGGGTAGCGCACCCACGTGACGGGCGAAGGTAGCGCCGTGCTCCGTGGCGCCGCCGAGCGCGAAGACGTGGGGGGAGAAGAAGTCGCCGGTGGACTGCAGCTCCGTGTAGGCGTCCACGTCGAGCCGGATGCGGCGGAGCGCATCGTGATTCTTCACCGGGATCATCAGCTGCGGCGTGCCGGTGCTGACGGTCTGTGGCTTCATGCCGGGCATGACGTCATCGGCGTCCAGTCCGAAGATCGGCAACACGTCGCCGGGCTCGTAGGTCTCGAGAAATTGCGGCTGCATCTGCGACATCACGACGCGCCGTGGTTTACCGTCTTCGCCGTGCACGTCCACGTCGATGACGCCGGCCTTCAGCTCCAGCGCGATGCGCGTCACCGGGCCGTCCAACGCGAGGCGGCCGGTCTCGAAGAGCGCGAACACGGTGGCGATGGTGGGATGCCCCGCGAGCGGGATCTCCGTCGCCGGCGTGAAGTAACGCGCACCGATGTCCGCCGACTCCGACGATTGCACGTAGGCCGTCTCCGACAGGTTCATCTCGCGGGCGATGCGCTGGCGCAGATCGTTGTCCAGATCGTCGGCATCGAAAACGATGGCGCAGGGATTACCGCCGAGCGCGCTGTCGGTGAACGCGTCCACCTGCATGAAGGGAAACTTTCCGGGCCTGGTCACTGAAACGCTTCCTCCGTGTCACTTTGTGTTGCTTCGTTTCCAAGTAGGGGCCAGACGAGCTCCATGGGCACGTGGACGGCGCCGAACTCTCGAGGCAACGTGACGTCGGCGCCCGCCAGCACGCACATCTCCGGCGTCGGCCCCAGCGTCATCCGCCGGCTCCACAGCT
>CBDTYP010000373.1:0-3239 GCA_965364645.1 uncultured Gammaproteobacteria bacterium
GCCGACCGCGATCCGAAGTACCTGAAGGAGACCGATTTCGCGTCGACCCGCACCTCGGAGATGACGTACCGGCGCATCTACTCGATGCTCTACAAGTGCACGAGCGGGTACTACCGGGTGCAGGGAAACTACGACCCGAAATCACGGGACGGGGAGATATCGGTCGACACTGGCGTGGGCTTCGAGAACGACCTCTACTTCGCCGACGACCACGTGATGAGCATCGTCATCAGCGCCGACGGCGTCGAGAAGAGCAGGGTGCGGATCAAACAGACGAACCGCCAGGGCGCGCCCTATGCTGGCGCCATGGCGGGCTGGGTAAACGAGGGCAGCGACGACTGCGCTGCGTGAGGCTCGCGACTAGCGCGAACCCTTGCGTTTGCCGTTCGACGACGGGGAGCCGGAGCTGCGGCTCGGACCACCGGACTTCTTCAGCTTCGACTGCAGCTGATCGATGGTCTGCATGTTCTCACCATAGGCTCGAACGAGCTGCCGCGTGAGGTCCGACAATCCCTTGATGGCAATGGTCAGATCGTCCTTCCTGGCGTTGACCAGGTCGATCTGCATGAGGACCAGTCCGGCGACGTCCTCGGGGCGCGAAACGACCCGCGGCTGCTGATTGGCCTGGTCTGCGGCGGCTCCCGGGGGCGGTGTCGCCCTGGATCCGGAGTTCTTATCAGCGGACGTGCCGGCCGCTTCCTGACTGCCTTTGGTCATGGCTGTTGCATCCTTCAGGTGATGGGTTCGAGAAAGGGCCTATCGCCCCCTCCACACCTCAGTTATCGGCCGAATCCCGGGAGAGTTTAGTCACCAAATGCCTAAATTCGTGCCGGACCCCGCCGAATGGGAACGGCACGGGTCATTCGAGTCATAGGGCCTGGATATTCCCCGAGCCATACCAACAGCCCCCTGGAGAGGCGACAGCGTGACGGAGTCGGCAGTTTTCGGCCCCCCGGGAAGCCCTTTTGGGCGTCATTGTGGAATGCACGCTCTAAGGAATGCCGGTTTCGGCCGATATCTCTTTTAGGAATTTAGTTAACCGCCCGAGGGGTGAGGCATGGCCTACGCGATCCCCAAGATACCCGCTTCGCGAACGCAAGCGGAGACCGAGACGCGGCACGACGCCGCGGCCGAGCCGGACGCCGGTCGACAGCACGTCGCCTGGATGCAGCTGCATCCCGAGAAGCGCGGCTTCGACCCCTATCGCTACGTCCTTCTACTGCGTTTCGCCCTCCTGAACCTGGTCGGCTTCGGACTCCTGGGGGCGGCCTATGCCCACGGGCTGGTCCACCAGGCGCTCGTGGCGGACCGCACCTACCTCTCGGTGGTCATCTTCCTGGTCTTCCTGGTGGGCCTCGGCCTCTCCGCCTTCAAGGTCTGGCAGACCAGTCACGAGCTCAACAGCGTGCGCGACTTCGAACACGGGGTGGACTCTCCGGCCGCCCGCTATCTCGCGCCCATGACCGGCAGCGACGCGGACAGCCGCGCCAACCTGGTCGGCGCGCTGCGCATGAAGATCGCCCACCGCACCGCCGTCGTGCGCCACATCGCCAACAGCCTGGTGCTGCTGGGGCTCATCGGCACCGTGGTCGGATTCATCATCGCGCTGGGCGGCGTCGACCCCGAGCACGCGGCGGACGTCAAGGCTATCGCTCCGATGGTTTCGACCCTGATCCAGGGTATGTCGACGGCACTCTATACGACCCTCATCGGTTCAGTCCTCAACGTCTGGCTGATGGCGAATCATCAGGTCCTCGCCGGCGGCACCGTGAAGCTGATATCGGCGATCGTGGAGTTGGCAGAGATACATGCGCGAGATTGACCTCTTCGACGACGAGAGCGGCGCGACCGTGTTTCGCGACGTCATCATGCTGGCGCTCGCCGGTTTCGTCATGATCGTCATGTTACTTCTCCCGCACATCAATCCGCGCGCCGCGGAGGAGCAGGAGACGAAGAGCCCGGGGAACGTAATCGTCGAGCTTCGCTGGCCGGATCACATCGACGCCGACGTCGACCTGTGGGTCGAGGGCCCGGGGGACAATCCCGTCGGGTACTCCAACAAGGATGGCGCGGTCTTCAATCTGCTGCGCGACGACCTCGGCCGCGACAGCGACCTCACGAATCTCAACTACGAATTCTCCTACAGCCGCGGCGTCCCCGCCGGCGAGTACACCGTAAACGTCCACCTGTATCGCAACAGCGGCCACCACTACCCGCTTCCGGTAACCATCGCGGTCAGCGTCAAGGGCGGCGAGGGCGCCTCGTCCAATCGTCTGCTCAACACGAAGCTCGACATGCTGCGCGAGGGCCAGGAGATCACGGTGTTTCGATTCCAGTTGGATGATCGCGGCGAGCTCATCGCGGGAAGCGTGCACGATCTCCCCCGCGCGCTGCGCAGCAGGTCCAAGCTATGAGTGAACTGTTCTTCCTCTTTGCCGTGTCCATGACGCTCGCCGCTTTCCTGACGGCCATCAGCATCTGGTCGCACCGCAAGCTATGGGCGAAAGTCTCCGCCGTCCTCGCGACGGCGTTGTTCATCCCCACGGTATACCTGAGCTACGCCGATCTGTTGAGCCGGCCGAAGCCCGCGAGCCTCGAATGGTGGCACCGGGAGGCGAGCGAGGCGACGGTGGTCGGCTCGAAGCTGCGCGAAGGAGAGGCCATTTACCTCTGGATCGAGTTGGCGGACGCAGGCGAGCCCCGCGCCTACCAGCTGCCCTGGGAACAGGAACTCGCGAAGCAGCTCTACGGCGCCCAGCGCGAGGCGGAGGCCAACGGCACCAAGGTACAGATGCGCATGCCGTTCAAGGAGCGTGCCGACGCGCTCGAGCCCCTCTTCTACGCGCAGCCTCAGCCGCCGTTACCGCCCAAGTCGGCGGAGCGACAGAGCGGGCAATACTTCCAGCACTCGAGCACCCGCTCAAGGCGCGAAGGAGTCGGCGGAAGCTGATCGCCGCCGCGCGTTCTCTCCCGCCTTCCCCGGCTCCAGTGTAATACTGGAACGGAAAGTTTCTCCCTGATTGCTCCGCTGCCCCACGGACGTGGAAGGCTCTGGAAGCGCGACTGTCAGCAACACACCCAACCCCGCCACCGCGACCAGCCCCAGGGGCCAGCGCCGCATCGGTGCGCGCGGCGCCGCGGCGCCGCCGCGCCTCGCGGTTTCCACCTCGGCGAGTAGCTCCCGCGCGATCGGGTCGATGGCGCTCGCGTGCCGATTCGCTCGGCCGATCGAGCCGGGC
>CBDTYP010000374.1:0-3217 GCA_965364645.1 uncultured Gammaproteobacteria bacterium
ATGACCGCCGGCCCCAGCCGGGAACGATACTCGCCGAGGATCCCGACGAAGCGCTCGTGGGCGTCACGCTCGTGCATGAACACCGGCATGGCGAGCTCCACCGCGAGCTCGAGCTGCGCCGCGAAGACGCGCTCCTGAACCGGGCGCGGGGAAAAGTCCCGATTGAAATCGAGGCCGGCCTCGCCGAGCGAGACGACGACGGGCGAACGGGCGAGCTCCCGGATCGCCGAAGCGGTGTCGTCGCCCCACTCCTTCGCGAGATGCGGATGCACGCCGGCGGTGGAGAAGAGCACGCCGGGATACGCGGCCGCGATGTCGTGGGCCGCCCGGCTCTCGCCCTCGCTCGCACCGGTGACGATAACTTGCGCGACACCGGCGTCACGGGCCCGCGCCAGAACGTCAGCCAGATCGTGTCGAAAGCTGTCGTGACTGAGATTCGCGCCGACGTCGACGAGATCCAGGTCGCGCACCATGGCGAACTATTTCTTGATGACGACCGTGCCCGCCATCTTGTCGTGCCAGCCCTGCTTGCGCCGATCGAATGCGACCCACAGGAAGCCGAGGCCGAACAGGAGGCTCGAAACGATGTAGCCCACGTAGCGTACGACGAACTGGCCGGCGCTCGGCTTGCCCAATGTCTTCGCATCGACGATTAGCGCCGATACCAGCATCTTTCCGGGCGTAGCGGATTTCCACATCCAGAAGCCGATGATGATAATGGTGAACAGCAGCGTCTCGACCAACATGCCCTGGCCGTACGCGGCCATCACGGCGGCCGCCTCCTCGGGGGACGCCTCGGAACCCAATTGTGCGATCGCCATGATCTGCTCACCGAAGAGCGCGAATACGACGGCCCCGATGACGATGCCCGTCCATATGCTGTCGACGATGGTAGCGACGACACGCAACCAGAAACCCACGTACCGCGGCTCTTCGACGCTACCCCCGGCATAATTGATCTGCTCTTCCATAATCCTCGCCTCGAGTTCGATTGCTGAATTCTATCCGGCGCGCCCGCCGTGCGCGCCTCGGTCACACTGAGTATAGTCGGCGGCGACATGAGAGCATCGTTCACCCGGGCAACCATCATCTGTGCAGCGATACTCGGCGCGTGCTCGTCCGACTATGCCGACGAGATCGCGCTCGCGACCCGCTGCATGCGCGCCTCCGACGACAACCGAGTCAAGCTCTCGTCGTCCTGGCTGAGCAGCGCCAAGGTCGACGTACAGGGCGACGCGGTGACCGTGCGCACGGAGGTGCCTGTCGGCATCAGCATCGGCGGCCGCGTCAAGTTTCACTACTGGACCTACCGCTGCCGCATAGCCGGCGAAAAGATGGAGTTCCTCGGCTACGATTCCGAGTGACGGCAGAACTCAAGCGTGGGTGATGGGGATGTGGCCGGGCTCGGCGGCGACGCGGTCGAGCCAGGCACGAATTCCGGGGAATCTGGACAGTTCGAATCCGCCCTCATCGGCGACGTGGGTGTAGGCGTAGAGGGCGATATCGGCGACGGTGAACCGGTCGGCGACGAAGTAGTCGCGGCCCGCGATGTGGCCTTCCATGACGCCGAGCGCCCGGTATCCCGGTTCTTGTTTCGACGCCACCAGGGCGCGGCGCTCCTCGGTCAGCTCTAGATGCTTCAACACGTGCCGGGACACGGCGATGTACGGCTCGTGGCTGTACTGCTCGAAGAACATCCACTGCAGGACGCGGGCGCGGTCGATCGTGGAGTCAGGTAAGAGCCCCGAGCCCTCGGCGAGATAGAAGAGGATCGCATCAGACTCGCAGAGCACCTCGCCGCCGTCCAACTCCAGCGCGGGCACCTTTCCGTTGGGGTTCTTGCCGAGATACTCGGCCGTGCGGGTCTCCCCGTTATCGGTATCGATCTCTACCCTGTCGAATGGGATCCGTAAGTGGGCGAGCGCGAGCCTCACCTTGTAGGCGTTCCCGGAATCCATGTTGTCGTAGAGCTTCAAGATGACGTCCCCCCGTTCAGCTCGCGGCACTAGGGACCGGCATCTTCATTACACCCGTCCGCGGCAGAGTCAGCACGCAGACGAAGATGATCCCGGCGATGATGGCCAGGACCGCGAGCATGCCGTCAAAGCCCATGGTCCTGTGCAGCAATGCCACCAGTGGAATCGCGGCCGCGGCGACGCTGAAGCTCAGCACGAACTTCATGGCAAATATTCTGCTGCGATACCGGGGCGTCGTGATGCGCGAGAGCAGCGCGTCGTTGATCGGAATCTGGCCGAAGACCAGGAGCATGAACGCCACCGCACCGACCAGCACCGGCAGCCCCGTCACACCCACGACGAGCATGAAGGCGGGGATCTGCAGACCCGCCACCACGGCGAAGACGGTACGGATGGAGTGACGATCGACCAGATGGCCGATGACGACCTGGGCGAACGATGCGATGGCGAACACCGCGAAGGCCGAACCGCCGATGACGCTGGCGCTCTCGGATACATCGCTCAAGCGCTCTTCGAGGAGCTTCGGCAGCGCGAAGGTCATGGACTGGAAGATGAAGCTGCCGAGGGTCGTGGTGATGGCGATAACCGCGAATATCGTCAAGAGCATGCGCCTGTGGAGCACCACGGGCGTGGGTTGCGCGCCGCCCGCCGTCCCTGTCGGCGTACTGTCATGCCCGCGGCACAGGACCCAATAGGCGACCCCCGTGACGACGGCGGCGGCCCCGGGCACGGCGAAGGCCGCACGCCAGCCGGACGCGTCGATGAGCGATCCGGCGACTATGGCGGCACCCGCGACGCCCATGTTGCCCCAGACACCGTTGATGCCGAGGGCGGCGCCGGTCTTCACCGGCCGGGCTTCCACGACCATGGTGATCCCCACCGGGTGATAGATGGCCGCGAAGACGCCGATGCAGAAGAGTCCCACGCCGATCTCCAGGGGCGTGCGGGCGAGCCCCGTCAGCATGGCGCTGATGCCGACGCCGAAGAAGAACACGAGCATCATCCCCCGCCGGCTCCAGCGGTCCGCGAGCCACCCCGCCGGCAGCGCGAAGGCGCCGAAGGCGATGAAGCCGGGGGTCGCATAGACGATGAGATCCGCGTAATCCATGCCGAATTCCGTCGGCAGCACGAGAGCCGCCACGGTAGCGTAAATCAGGATGAACAGATGGTCGTACATGTGCCCCAGGTTCAGGAACAGGAACTCGAGGCGCTTCTTCCCGGTCATGACCCGGGAACTTACG
>CBDTYP010000375.1:0-3214 GCA_965364645.1 uncultured Gammaproteobacteria bacterium
CCAGGTGCACGCGCGCCGGGAGGTGCGGGTATTCAGGAACGCGGCGAGCGGCGTCGTCTCGCTCAGCGTGGAGCTGCCGATGGAGGAGGGCGAGCTCCTATGTCGGGCGCTCGATAAGGCGGTGGAGGGGGCCGGCGAGAAGGGCCCGGAGTTCGAGGCGGAGTCCTGGGGCGCGCAGCAGGCGGACGGGTTGGTCGCGATGGCGAAGAGCTATCTCGGTGGCGGAGGCGGCGGCGCGGTAGGCTCGACCGGCACGGCGGAAGCTTACCAGGTGGTAGTGCACGTTGACGGAACGGCGCTCCAGGGAGAGGAGGGCCGCTCGGACCTCCCGGCGGAGTCGGTCAGGCGCCTCGCCTGCGACGGCAGCGTGGTGCCCATGGTGGACGGCGCCAAAGGAGAGCCCCTGAGCGTCGGGCGCAAACAGCGCACGGTGCCCGCGGCCATGAAGCGCGCGCTCTGGGCGCGGGACCGGGGCTGCTCCTTCCCGGGTTGCACCCACAAGCGCTACGTGGACGCCCACCACATCCGGCACTGGGCGGACGGGGGCGAGACGAGCATGGAGAACACCATGCTGCTCTGCAGTGCCCACCACCGGTTGGTGCACGAGGGTGGCTACGAGATCCGCAAGGATGCTTCTGGCGGCTGGTACTTCCGCCGGCCCGACGGCCGCGCCATCCCCCGCTGCGGTTATCAGACCGAGGACATGGTGGACGACGGTATCGATGATGTTCGGGATGAGGTGTGGGACGCGGTCGTGGGGGGCGCTTCCGCGGAAGCGCCTGGAGACGATCAGTCCTCGGTTGATTTGACGGGTGTTAGAGAGGTCGCGCCCGTCTACGCGGTCGCCTGACGGGGCGCGACTATGAAGCTCCGGCCGCACGCGCCTCGCGATGGGCGATATAGGTAACGCTGGCGATGATGATAGCACCGCCCGTCAGCGTCCAGACGTCCGGAACCTCCGCGAACAGGTAGTACCCCAGCAGGGTCGCCCAAACCAGCTGCAGGAACGAGAAGGGCTGCAGGACCGTCAGCTCCACGGCCTGCATCGCCCGGGTGAACGTGTAGTGCCCCGCCGTCGCGAGGATCGCCGTGACGAACAGCCACGCGAGCTCCGTCAACGTCGGCGTGCGCCACACGAGTAGCGCGGGCGGAAGCAGCGCGATGGTCACGAACACCGACATGTAGGCGACGATCGTCGCGCTCGACTCGGTCTCCGTGAGCTTCTTCGCAATAAGGAAGGAGCAGGCGAAGAGCGGCGCCGCGGCGAGCTGAGCCAAAGCCCCCAGTTCGATGTCGACGCCCCCGGGACGCAGAATTATCAACGTTCCAAGAAAGCTCACCACGACCGCCGTGATCCGCCGTGCATGGAGGACTTCCCCCAGATAGATGGCGGCCCCGATGGTCGTGAATATGGGCGTCGTGAACCCGATGGCGGTCACCTGGGCGATGGGAATGCGCGCCATGGCGAAGAACCAGAGCATGACGGCCGCCCCATGGGCGACACCCCGCAGCAGGTGCAGGCCCAGGCGGGACGGCCGGTTCCCGGATGCGTACAGGCGCAGCAGCACGGGAGCAATCAGGACCACGCCGAAGGCGTAGCGAATGAACGCCGCCTGCATCGGGTTCATGTCGGTGCCGAGATGCCGGACGACGCCGGTCACGCCGACGAAGAGCAGCCCCGTCAAGAGCATCCACCAGATGCCGAGGAAGTACTGACGTTTCGCCGCGGGGATCACCCTGCCAGGGAGCTCGTGTCCTACCCTCGCACCCGCGCCCTCGGCAAGCTGACGCCCCACGGATCCGGGACCTTCCCGATAGGCACCTCGATGAGGCTCGGCCCACCGCGTCCGAACGCCTTCTCCACCTCTGCCCCCAGACTCTCCGGCGACTCCGCCCGCACCGCATGCATGCCGAAGCTCTCCCCGAGCCTCACGAAATCCGGATTCCGCAGCTCCGACGCGATGACCCGCCCACCGTAGTCGTCTTCCTGCATCCGCTTCACGTTGCCGTAGGCGCCGTCGTTGAAGACGACGGTGACGACGTCGATGCCGTGCATGACGGCGGTCGCGAGCTCCTGCACGTTGAACATGAAGCCACCGTCGCCGTTGACCGAGAGGACCGCTGTGTCCGGATTCGCGACCTTCGCGCCGAGCGCGGCCGGGAAGCCCGAGCCCAGGGTGCCCTGATACCCCGAGGACAGGAAGCCCCGCGGGCGATAGACGGGGAACAGCGCCCGGGACACGTAGCCGATCTGGGTCAGCTCGTCGACGAAGATGCCGTCATCGGGCAACGCGTCGCGCAGCGCCTGGATGTACAGAGACTGGGGCGTCAGCCTGGAGGATAGATCGGAGATGATCGAAGTCTTCAGCTCGGTCAGCTCTTCTTCGCGGGATGCCCGCTTGCCGTTCTCCTTAGCGAGCGCGGGGATGAGTGAAGTCAGCGCCTCGCCCGCGTCGGCGACGATGCCGACCGCCGGGCGCCCGAAGCGCACCATCTGGCTCGGGTCGATGTCGATGCGCACGACTTTCAGATCCTTGTCGGAGCCCCACACCTGGAGCTGCTGCTGGGCCCGGGAGCCGACGACGAGGACGACGTCGACATCGGGCCACAACTTGTAGCCGACGGGCAGGGTCTGGGAGAGATAGTGATGATCGCTGACGACGCCGCGGCCCATGCGGTGGGAGACGACCGGCGCCTGCAGCATCTCGGCGACCTCCAGGAGCTCGGCGCCGGCCTCCACGGCGCCGCCGCCGCAGACGATGAGGGGATTCTTCGCCTTGCCGAGGAGCTTCGCCGCTTCGTCGATGGCATCCGGGTCCGGTTCCGGCGAGGCGTAGTCGTTGACGGGATCGAGGAGCGTGACCTCGGTGGAGACGCCGAGGGTGTCCATGGCCATCTCGATCTCGACGGGACGGATGACGCCGCTCTGGAGCTGCTTGAATGCCTCGCGCATCCGATCTGGGGCGTCGCTCGGGTAGCCGATCTGGCAGCACCACTTCGTCAGGCCGGAGATGAGCGCGAGCTGATCCGGGATCTCGTGGAGCAGTCCGTAACCCTTGCCGATGGCGCTGGCGGGCAGCTGGCCCGTGATGGCGAGGACCGGAGCGTAGCAGCCGTATGCCGTGGCCAGCGCGGCCGTGGTGTTAAGGAGGCCCGGTCCCGGCACCACGGCGAAGGTCCCGACCCGGCCGCTCGATAGGGCGTAGCCGTAGGC
>CBDTYP010000376.1:0-3176 GCA_965364645.1 uncultured Gammaproteobacteria bacterium
GAAGATTTGCTCTGAGCCAAACCAGTCATCCCTCGGCCTCCCGACTCTTCTGCTCGTTGCGTTGAAAGAGGATGATCGGCACGATCAGGATCAGCAGCAGCACCACCGCCACCGCGCTCGCCACCGGCCAGTCGCGGTTGTTGAAGAATTCCTCCCACAGAACCTTGCCGATCATCAGCGTGCGCGATCCGCCAAGCAGGGAGGGGATGACAAATTCACCGAGCGTGGGGATGAAGACGAGGAAACAGCCCGCCACGATTCCGTTTTTCGACAGCGGCACCGTCACCAGCCAGAAGGCCGTGAGCTGCGAACAACCTAAATCCTCCGCCGCCTCCAGAAGCGAGCCGTCCATCCGCTCAAGCGTCGAGTAGATCGGTAGGATCATGAACGGCAGGTAAGTGTAGACGATGCCGATATAGACCGCCGTGGGGGTATTGAGGATCGTTAGCGGATCGGAAATCAGGCCTATGCCGATCAGAAGCTGGTTGAGATAACCCTCGGTCGAGAGAATTCCCATCCACGAATAAACCCGGATGAGAAACGAGGTCCAGAACGGCAGGATCACCAGCATCATCAGCGTCGGGCGCCAGTGATCGGGCGCCCTGGCCATGCCATAGGCGATGGGATAGCCCACCAGCAGCGTGACCAGCGTGGCGATCGCAGCGATCCACAAAGACGAGAGATAGGCCTTCCAATAGAGGTCATCGGTGGTCAGGAAGGTGAAGTTCTCGAAATCGAGCGCGGCGAGGAAATCCTTGAACCCTGCCCATCCCTCATATAGGTCAAGCGTGGGGGTGTAAGGCGGGATTGCGAGCGCGATGTCCGACAGCGATATCTTGAGCACGATGCCAAAGGGCACAAGAAACAGCGCCAGAAGCCAGGCATAGGGCAGCGCGATCAGGGAGAAGCGGCGCATCCCGTCATTCCCTCAGAAGCACGGCGGCGGTATCGGTCCACGACAGCCACACCGGATCTTCCCACGTGAAATCGCGCCGCGACAGGCGACGGGTGTTGGCTGCCTGCGCCTTGACCATCTGCCCGCCCGCGATCTCGACATGGTAGGTCGAGAGATTGCCGAGATAGGCGATGTCGATGACCTTGCCCTGCACGGCGTTGCGGCGGTCCCCGGGGCGCTCGGCGCTGATCGCCACCTTCTCGGGGCGTAGCGCGAGATAGCAGGTCTGGTCCTCGGCGAGGTCGATATCAAAGGCCGAATAGATCGGTGCGGCGCCTTCGGCATAGTGCATCTCGTAGCCCTCGCCCGCACGGTTGGCGCGGCCTGTGATGATGGTTACATCGCCTATGAAATCCGCGACATAGGTGGTGCTCGGGTTCTCGTAGATGCGCGCGGGCGTGTCGACCTGCGCGATGCGTCCATGATCCATCACCGCGACGCGGCTGGCCACTGTCATCGCTTCTTCCTGGTCGTGGGTGACGATCACGAAGGTGGTGCCGGTCTTTTCCTGGATATCCATGAGCTCGAATTGCGTGGCCTGCCGCAGCTTGGCGTCAAGCGCGCCGAGAGGTTCGTCGAGCAGCAGCAACTTGGGCGCCTTGGCGAGGCAGCGGGCGAGCGCCACGCGCTGCCGCTGGCCGCCGGAAATCTGGTGCGGCTTGCGCGCGGCGAATTTCTCGAGCCGGGTGAGCTTGAGCATTTCCTCCACCCGCGCGGCGATCGCGTCCTTCGACATGCGGTCGCGCCTGAGGCCGAAGGCGATGTTGTCCCAGGCCGAGAGGTGCGGGAACAGCGCGTAGGACTGGAACATCATGTTTACGGGGCGCTTGTTGGGGGGGATGGGGGCGATGTCCTGTCCGCCGAGCAGGATGGTGCCCTCGGTCGGCGCCTCGAACCCCGCGAGCATCCGCATCATCGTGGTCTTACCGCAGCCCGAGGGACCGAGCAGGGCGAAGAATTCCTGCTCGTAGATGTCGAGCGTCTGGTTGTCGATGGCAGTGAAATCGCCGAACCGCTTGGTCACGTTCCTGAACTGGATGAGCGGTTTCGCGTCCGGGTCGTTCCACGGCTCGAAGACGGTCTGTCCCATTCTGCACCCGGGCATTTATGGATATGAAAAGGCCGCCTCAGGTGCCGGATTTGATCTTGGTCCACATGCGGGTGATGACCCGCTGCAACTTCGCCGGGTAAGGCCGGGTGGTGTAGAGGTTGTTAAGCGCTTTCTCGTCGGGGTAGATCGCCGGGTCGCTTATGACGTCGTCGAGGAGCATCGGCTGTGACGACTTGTTGCCGTTGGCGAAATAGACATAGTTCGTCGCGGCGGCGATGTTCTCGGGGTCCATGATGAAGTTGAGAAACACATGCGCGCCCTCGGGGTTGGGCGCGTCGACCGGGATCGCCATCTGGTCGAACCACATCAGTGCGCCTTCCTGGGGCGCGTTGTAAGCGATCTCGACATCGTTATCGGCCTCGTCGGCGCGGTCGCGCGCTTGCAGTATGTCACCAGACCAGCCGAACGCCACGCAGATATCGCCATTGGCCAGCCCGTTGATGTACTCGCTGCTGTGGAACTTCTGCACGTAAGGGCGCACGGCGGCGAGCACCGGCTCGGCCTTTGCCAGCACCTCGGGGTCATGGCTGTCGGGGTTCTCGCCCAGCCATGCCAGCGCAGCGGGAATCATCTCGGTAGGCGCGTCGAGGAAGTGCACGCCGCACTCGGCGAGCTTTTCCATGTTGGCCGGCTTGAAGAGCAGGTCGAGCGAGTTGATCGGCGCGTCCTCGCCCAACGCCTCGGTCACCTTACCCACGTTCACTCCGATGCCGGTGGTGCCCCACATGTAATTGATCGAGTATGCACCGCCCGGATCGTAGGTCTCTGTGCGCTTCTCGATGACGTCCCACATATGCTCGCGATTGGGCAGCTTGGAGTTGTCGAGTTTCTGGAACGCACCAGCTGTAATCTGGCGTTGCAGGAAAGTGCCGGAGGGCACCACAACGTCATAGCCCGAACCGCCAGCGAGCATCTTTGTTTCCAGCACCTCGTTGCTGTCGAACACGTCATAGACAAGGTTCAGCCCGGTTTTCTGCTCGAACTTCTCCAGCAGCCCTTCGTCGATATAGTCGGACCAGTTATAGACCCGTACCTCCTCAGCCGAGGCGGCAGCGGTGCCGAGTGCGAGCGCGGCGGCGGTGGTGAGCATAAGATTTTTCATGATCGTCT
>CBDTYP010000377.1:0-3137 GCA_965364645.1 uncultured Gammaproteobacteria bacterium
AACAATCAACCCCTGGCGCTCCTGTTCGTGGATTTGAACGACTTCAAGCCGGTCAACGACGAACACGGTCACCATACGGGGGATCGCCTCCTGCGGGTCGTCGCCCAACGGCTCATGGGGGCGGTACGGGAAGTCGATACAGTGGCGCGGGTCGGCGGCGACGAATTCGCGGTCATCCTCGAGGCGATCACCGATGCCGAGGATGCCGCCTCCGTGGCAGCCAAGATCGCGGAGACCATCGGCGAGCCGTTCTCCATCGACAGACGCACCCTCAGCATCGGTGCGAGCACCGGGATCGCCATGTACCCGGGTGACGGCGAGGAGGTGAGCTCGCTCCTGCAGCACGCCGACGCAGAGATGTACCGGGCGAAACGCTCCGGAGGCCGGTACACGGCCTGACGCCCCGCCGCTGGGCCGACTGATGGCCCGATTCCCGCCGCCAGGGCCGGGCATCGGCCCGCCACCCCTGTTTACCGCCCCCCACAAAGAATGCATAGTGGGCTAGGCTTAAGTCTCGGCCCCACAACAATAACGACTCTGAACCCACACCCGGACAGCCCCCCGGCGTACGACTCGATGAGCGAGAATCCCGAAAAAACCAACGGCAGCGCCACCGGCGCGGGGCAGGTCACCTGCCGGCCGGCGGACGAGTTCCGCTTTCCCGGTGAGCGCGTCGGGCACATCCGCGTCGCGTCGCGGCCGGACAGCCTGAAGCGCGTCCGTGCGTTGGTCAACGAAGCGGGCGGCGCGATCGGTTGCAGCGGCACCTGCGTGACCGAGATGATCATGGCGGTGGACGAGGCTTGCCAGAACATCATCCGGCACGCCTACGGAGGTGATCCAGACGGTGAGATAGTCGTCGATATTCGCCGCCAGGACGACCGTATCGCGATTCACATCCTGGATTTCGCCGCCCCGGTCGATACCACCAAGATCAAGCCGCGGTCGCTGGACGAAGTGAAACCGGGCGGCCTCGGGACGCACTTCATACAGCAATGTATGGACGAGTGCGGCTTTCTCACACCTCCGGCGGGGGCGGGCAATTGCCTGCGGCTCATAAAAATAATCACGTAGAGGGACGGCTATGGCGTATCAGGTACGATCGCAAGGGGAAACGACCATCGTCGCGCTGAGTGGCGACGTCGATCTCGACAGCTCCCCCAAGGTGCGCAACGTGCTGCTGGATTCGGTACGCGAGAAGCGCTGTGTACTGGTGGAGATGTCGGACGTGTCCTATATCGACAGCTCCGGAATCGCGAGCCTCGTCGAGGCGTATCAGTCGGCGCGCCGGGACCGCACGCCGTTCGCGCTGGTTGCGGTCAGCGAAGCAGCCATGCGGGTCCTCGAGCTGGCGCGGCTCGACCAGGTCTTCTCCATACACGCAAGCGTCTCGGATGCGATCGCGGATGGCGACTGAGCAGGAAACCGGGCCCGCGCCGATCGCGGCTCTTCTGGACGTCGTAGAGGGCGCCGGCCGCTCCACCGTGAGCGGCATCAAGGAATTCGGTTACGCGGCCGCGCTGTTCTTCGAGAGTGTCTACTGGCTCATTCTCGGCCGCCGCTGGCGCCAGCCGGTGAGGATGAACAGCGTGGTCTCCGAGATGATGCAGATCGGTATCTTCGCCCTGCCCATCGTCACGGTGCTGGCCATGACCATCGGCATCATGCTGGCGATTCAGGGCATCCACACCCTCAGGCTCTTCGGCGCCGAGTCCCGCGTCACCCTCGGCATCGCGCTCTCCATCACGAGAGAGTTCGCGCCTCTCATCACCGGAATTCTGGTGGCTGGCCGCTCGGGCTCCGCGCTCGCCGCGCGTCTCGGCACTATGAACATCAACCAGGAGATCGATGCGCTGCGGGTGATGGGCATCAACCCGGTGCGCTTCCTCGTGGCGCCGTCGCTGGTCGCGATGATGGTGATGGTGCCCCTGCTCACCTTCTGGGCGGACTTCGTCGGGCTCTTCGGCGCCGGCATCTACGTCAGCATCGATCTGGGGATGAGCATGGGTGCCTACGCCGACGAGGTCCTCGCCGCGGTGTCGGTGGACGATCTGACCCACGGCCTCGGCAAGAGCATCATCTTCGCCGCGTTGATTACGCTCGTCGCCGTCGTCAACGGCGCCAGCGTCTCCGGCGGGGCCGAGGGTGTGGGACGCGCGACGACCCGCTCGGTCGTACAGGCCATCGCCGCGATCCTGATAACCGACATGCTGTTCGTATTCATCGTCACGCGCTGAGCAATGGACCCGAGCCCCGACACATCGAACACCGTCATCGAGGTCGAGCACCTCAACACCTTCTATGGCGAGCGCCAGATCCTGAGGGACGTGACGCTCGGCGTCGAGGAGGGTGAGATTCTCGTTATAATGGGCGGCAGCGGCTCCGGTAAGAGCACGTTGCTGCGCTACATGCTGGCGCTGGAGCGGCCGAGGAGCGGCAGCGTCCGGGTGCTCGGCCGGGACGTCGCCAACGCGAGCCGCGCCGAGATGTACGAGCTTCGCAAGAAGTCCGGTGTCGCGTTTCAGTCCGGCGCGCTGTTCAGCTCCATGAGCGTGGGGGACAACATCATGCTGCCCCTGCGCGAGCACACGGATCTGGAAGAGTCGATCATCCGGATCATGGCGCGTCTCAAGCTCGAGGTGGTAGAGCTCGCGGGGTTCGAGGATCTGATGCCGGCGGAGCTGTCCGGAGGCATGCTGAAACGCGCCGCCCTTGCGCGGGCGGTGGTGATGGATCCGAAGCTGCTCTTCTGTGACGAGCCGTCCGCCGGCCTGGATCCGGTAGTAGCCGCCGCCATAGACGATCTAATATTGCGTCTGCGCGATGCGTTGCGTATTACCATCGTTATCGTTACCCACGAGCTCGAGAGCGCCTTCAAGATTGCCGACCGCATCGCGGTGCTCGACAAGGGCGAGATCCTCATCGTCGGGACGGTCGACGAGGTGCGCGCGAGCGATGATCGGCGGGTGCAGAACCTGCTCAATCGACGGGTGGAAGAAGAAGAGCTCGATCCGGAGGCGTACCTGCGCCGCCTGACCGGGGCCCGGGCGCAATGAGCAGGCGAGTGGCAGGAAACGATTGATGAAGAGCGATCGCATCAACTACATCATCGTCGGCGGATTCGTCATCCTCATGCT
>CBDTYP010000378.1:0-3131 GCA_965364645.1 uncultured Gammaproteobacteria bacterium
CTCGTCGCAGCCCCCGGTGGAGTCGCCCCCCCGGGCCCGGAATTCAATAATCAGGAGGAGGATTCCATGGCCAAGGTAATGAATACAGGCCATTCATCGGACGAGCAGGCGCCGGCGCTTCTCTACCACTTCGTCGACGGTGAGCGGGTGCCCGGCGAGAGCAACCGCTTCGGCGATATCTACAATCCCGCCACCGGCCAGGTCATCGCCCACGCCCCCTACGCAAGCGCCCACGAGGTGCGCCGGGTCGTGGAATCCGCCAAAGCCGCCTTCCCCGCCTGGGCCGCGACACCCGCCGCCCAGCGCGCGCGCGTGCTGTTCCGCTACCTCGCCCTCCTCGAGGAGCACAACGACGAGCTCGCCGAGATCGTCTCCCGGGAGCACGGCAAGACCCTCGACGACGCCCGCGGCTCGGTGCAGCGCGGCGCCGAAATCGTCGAGTTCGCCTGCGGCATACCCCAGCTGCTGAAGGGCGACATCAACGAGAACGTCGCCAACCAGGTGGACAGCTACAACATCCGCCAGCCGCTGGGAGTCTGCGCCGGCATCACGCCGTTCAACTTCCCGGCCATGGTGCCCATGTGGATGTTCCCCATCGCCATCGCCTGCGGCAACACCTTCATACTCAAGCCCTCCGAGCGTGACCCTTCCTGCGGGCTGCGCCTCGCCGAGCTCGCTATCGAGGCGGGGCTCCCCAAGGGCGTGCTGAACGTCGTCATCGGCGACAAGGAAGCGGTGAACGCGCTCCTCGAGGACCCGGACGTGGCGGCGGTGAGCTTCGTCGGCTCCACACCCATCGCCGAGTACGTGCACAACACCGCCAGCGCCCACGGCAAGCGCGTGCAGGCGCTCGGCGGCGCGAAGAATCACCTCGTCGTGATGCCCGATGCCGATATGAACCAGACCGTGGACGCCCTCATCGGCTCCGCCTACGGATCCGCCGGCGAGCGCTGCATGGCCATCTCGGTGGCCGTGGCGGTCGGCGACGAGACCGCCGACGATCTCGTCGGCCGGCTCAAGCCCCGGGTCGAATCCCTCAAGGTCGGCGCCTACGACCAGGACGGCGTCGAGATGGGGCCGCTGGTCACCGGGACCCACCGTGACAAGGTCAAGGGCTACGTGGATCTCGGCGTCGAAGAAGGCGCGGAGCTCGTCGTCGACGGCCGCGGCGAGTCGGTCCCCGGTCACGAGGACGGATTCTTCCTCGGCGGTTGCCTCTTCGACCGGGTGACGCCGGACATGCGTATCTACAAAGAGGAAATCTTCGGCCCGGTCCTGGGCGTCGTGCGCGCGAAAGACTACGAAGAAGCGCTGCAGATGGTCAACGACCACGAATTCGGCAACGGCGCCGCCATCTTTACCCGTGATGGCGACGCCGCGCGCAACTTCACCAGCCGTGTGAAGATCGGCATGGTCGGCGTCAACGTACCGATCCCGGTGCCGACCGCCTATTACAGCTTCGGCGGGTGGAAGCGATCCCTTTTCGGAGACCACCACATGCACGGTCCCGAAGGGGTGCGCTTCTTCACCCGGCAGAAGACCATTACCTCGCGTTGGCCCTCGGGCATACGCGAGGGCGCGGACTTTTCCATTCCGCGCACGCGCTAAAACCGATCGCCCGGCCGGAGGGGGAGCCGCCGGCGCCGGCGACGCGCAGGGACGAGATGAGTGCCGTTCGGTTGGACGGCGCCACCAGTGACCGCGGCGATCGTGTGTCTCCCGACGCCCGTCGCCATGGTCGCAAGCGAGGTGCAACTCGACCATGGATAAGATCCGCGCGCCGAAGACACGCAGCCGACACTACGGGATCACTACGCTCGCGGTAGTCCTCGGTCTCGTTCTGGCCGCCGTCACCTGGGATCTGACTCCGAACTTCGGTTCGCCTTCCGCCAACAGCGCAACACGGGATCTCACGCGTCAGCGCACCGCGGCGAATCAGCCCATCGCGGATCTCAAGCAAATCCGCTGGCGGCGCGAGCTCCGCGTTCTTCTACCGAGCAAGCGCATCGCCCTGAGTTACCCGCCCGACGTGGCGTCCGCCCACGAGTATGAGATCAATCTCGTAAAGCGTTTCGCCGAGAAGCACTACCTCGAGGTCGATTGGGTGCAGGTGGAGCGTTGGGACGATCTGATTCCCGAGCTCCGCGCGGGCAAGGGTGATCTGATCGCCGCGAACATCACGATCACCGAAAGCCGCAAGGACAAGATCTCATTCACGGTTCCCATTGACACGGTGCGCGAGAAACTGGTCGTTCGCATCGGCGATGACATCAAGAGCCCGGAGGACCTCGTCGGCCGCGAGGTCGCGGTGCGCGAGCGATCCGCCTTCTGGGATCTGCTGAAGGAATTCCGCAAGCAACACGCCGGCATCGAGGTTCGTCTCCTGCCGGAGCACGTGCCGGCCTACGCCGTATTGAGCGGGATTTCTACAGGTGAGTACGACATCGCGGCGGTCGACATCAGTCAGCTCGAGGCGCAGTCGAGCGAGTGGCCCGACCTCAAGATCGTCGACGGCCTCACACGCGACAGCATCATCGCCTGGGGCGTGAATCCGGAGTCGGCGGATCTCCTCGAGGCGCTCAACACGTTCCTCGGCCGGGAGCAGCTGAAGAAGCAGAGCCAGCTCGTATACAAAGACGACCTGAACGGCATCAAGAACCGCCAGGTGTTGCGCGTGCTGACGCGCAACAACGCGGCGACTTACTTCGTATGGCGAGGACAGTTCCTGGGGTTCGAGTACGATCTCATGAAGCGGTTCGCGGACACCCACGGCCTGCATCTCGAGATGGTCGTGCCGAATCGATGGGGCGATCTCATCCCCACACTCAACGCGGGCGGGGGCGATCTGATCGCCGCGTCGATGACGGTTACCGACGCTCGCAGGGAGCAGGGTGTCGAGTTCTCTGCTCCGTACAACCTGGTCACAGAGGAGCTCGTCGGGCGCGCGAGCGAGCCCGAGTTCAAGGATGTCGAGGATCTCGCGGGACGCACCGTCGTCATCAGGAAGTCGAGCTCTTATTGGTCGACCATGCAAGGGCTGATCGACGACGGCGTCGATTTCCGGCTCGAGGCAGCTCCGGACAATATGGAGACCGAGGAGATCATCTCGCGGGTCGCTTCCGGCGAATACG
>CBDTYP010000379.1:0-3119 GCA_965364645.1 uncultured Gammaproteobacteria bacterium
CCTCGGTGCCCTCTCCCGCTGTCGGCGGTCGTCGCTTCGCTCGGCGCTCCTTATTTTCACCCCCTCCCCTGTCCCCTCTCCCATCGAGGGAGAGGGGGACCCTTCGTTTCGGGTTTGGCTTGGCGTAGAGGGCAGGATCGCGGATCATTGCGGCTGCGTGAATTTCAAGAGGGCGCCGCGATGCGGATGTCGGAGTTTTTTGTTCCCACGCTGAAGGAGACGCCGGCGGATGCCGAGATCGTCAGTCATCAGCTGATGCTGAGGGCGGGCATGGTGCGGCAGCTGGCCTCCGGGCTCTACTCGTGGCTGCCCCTCGGCGTTCGCGCCATGCGCAAGTTCGAGAACATCGTGCGCGAGGAGATGGACCGGGCCGGGGGACAGGAGGTGCTCCTGCCGTCGATCCAGCCCGCCGAGATCTGGGTCGAGAGCGGGCGCTGGGAGAAGTACGGGCCCGAGCTGCTGCGGCTGAAGGACCGGCACGAGCGGGACTTCTGCGTCGGCCCCACCCACGAGGAGGTCATCACCGACATCGCCCGGCGTGAGATCCGCAGCTACCGGCAGCTGCCCCTGAATCTCTATCAGATTCAGACCAAGTTCCGCGACGAGATCCGGCCCCGCTTCGGCATCATGCGCGCCCGCGAGTTCATCATGAAGGATGCCTACTCCTTCGATCTGGATATCGAGGCCCATCAGAAGAGCTACGACGCCATGTACGACGCCTACTCGCGCATCTTCACCCGCGCGGGGCTCGACTTTCGCATCGTCGAAGCGGACTCCGGCGCCATCGGCGGCAGCCGTTCCCACGAGTTCCACGTCCTCGCCGACTCCGGGGAGGACGCCATCGGCTTCGCATCCGAAGGGGAGTTCGCCGCGAACCTGGAGCTCATCCCCTGCTCGGCCCCCGCGGACCCGCGGCCGCCGCCGGGCCGGGAATTGGACACGGTGGATACCCCGGACGTGCATACCATCGCCGATCTCAGCGCGTCGCTCGATGTCGCCCCCGAAGCGTGCCTCAAGACCCTGGTGGTGGAAGGCGAGGACGGCGATCTCGTCGCCCTCACCGTGCGCGGGGATCACAGTGTCAACGCGATCAAGGCCGAGGCGCTCGACCAGGTGCACAAGCCCCTGACCATGGCGAGCCCCGAGCGCATCGCCGCGCGCTTCGGCTGCGGACCCGGATCCCTCGGACCGGTGGGCCTCGACATGGCGGTCATCTGCGACTCTACGGCGGCGACCATGGCGGACTTCGTCTGCGGCGCCAACGCCGAGCACCGTCACCACACGGGAGTCAACTGGGGCCGGGATCTGCCGGAGCCCGAGGTCGCGGATCTGCGCAACGCCGTCGCGGGGGATCCGGCACCGGGCGGACAGGGGACGATCACGATCGCCCGCGGCATCGAGGTAGGACACGTCTTCCAGCTCGGCACCACCTACAGCGAGCCGATGCAATCGGTGATCCTCGACGACGACGGCCACGCCGTGAACGCGTTCATGGGTTGCTACGGCATAGGCGTCACCCGCGTCGTAGCCGCTTCCATCGAGCAGAACCACGACGACAACGGCATCATCTGGCCGACCGCCATCGCCCCCTTCCAGGTCGCCCTGCTGCCCATGAACATGCACAAGTCCATGCGCCTGCGCGACGCCGTGGAGAAGCTCTACGACGAGCTGACGGCGGCGGGGATCGAGGTGCTGCTGGACGACCGCCGCGTCCGTCCGGGAGTGATGTTCGCCGAGATGGATCTCATCGGCATACCCCATCGCCTGGTCCTCGGCGAACGCGGCCTGGATGCCGGCACCATCGAGTACAAGCGCCGCGCCAACGGCGAGACCGCCGAGCTCGCCCTTCCAGACGCCGTCGAAACCTTGAGCTCAACAATCCGGAAAGAGCTGTCCGGCTGAGCCGCGGGTCAGAGACCGGCGAGCGCCGGCCAGTGGGACGCCGGCAGCCTCTCGCAGTCCACCTCCACCACATGGGCGAAACGGGGTCCGGTGCGCAACCACTCACAGAGACCGTCGAGGGCATCGTCCTCGCCGCGCGCGATCACCTCGACCCTGCCGTCGGCGAGATTGCGCGCCCGCACGGCGAGGCCGAGGGTGTGTCCCCGTTGCTGGGTGGATGCGCGAAAGCCGACGCCCTGGACGCGCCCGCTGACATAGCATCGACGGCAGCCATCGGGCATTGGGCTACTGCAGGCGCCGCTTGGCCTCCGTGGCGAGCTCCCAGGCGCGGGTCTCGTCACCCTCCTGGCCCGCCGCCTCGGCCTCGTCGACGAGGGCCTCGACACTGGCCGACGAGGCGCCGTTTGCCTTGGCCTCCGCCACCGCGGCCCGCGCATCGGTGATGGCCACGGCCACTTCCCGCGCCTTCATCGCCGCCTGACGCGCTTCCAGGGCATCGTCCCGGGCCACGTCGTAACGTCCCTCCTTGAGGGACTGCTCGGCCTGGTCCAGGAGCCGCTCGGCGCTGCCCATGGAGTCGGGGGCGTAGTCGGCCGCGGCGGCGCTGCGCGCGGAGTTGATCGCCTGGCGGGCATCGCTCATCTCCTGGGTCGGCGCGCCGGCGCAGGCGACGACCACCACGGCCGCGACGAGCGCGGCGGCAAGCGAACGGAAACGGAACACACGCATCGGCATGTCGGCTCCTGGGTATCTTCTTTTCATGCAGAGAACCGGACCGCGGGCATCGAAGACGCTAACACCGCCCCCGTAGGCTGTCAACGAGACTGCGGGTAGAATGCTCCGACCGGCCCGCAACCAGGATCTCGATATGAGCGACGTCACCCTGTATCACAATCCGCGCTGCAGCAAGTCCCGCGAGGCGCTGGAGTTGCTGCGCGCACGAGACATCGCGCCGACGATTGTCGAGTATCTGCGTACGCCGCCGTCCATCGACGAGCTGGACCGTATTCTCGAGCTGCTCGAACTCGAGCCTCGGGATCTGATGCGCCGGAAGGAAGCCGTCTACCAGGATCTGGCCCTGGACGACGAGGGTCTCGATCGCCGCGGTCTCCTGCAGGCCATGGTCGAACACCCGATCCTGATAGAGCGCCCCATCGCGGTGGCGAACGGACGCGCCCGCGTCGGGCGGCCGCCGGAAAACGTTCTCGACGTGCTCT
>CBDTYP010000380.1:0-3115 GCA_965364645.1 uncultured Gammaproteobacteria bacterium
TAGAAGTGGAGTGAGATGTCGCGGTGCTCCGCGGTGCAGCCTACCAGCTCGAGGGCCTGCTCGTGGGGCATGCGGGGTTGCTGGCGCAGGCCGATGGTGTCGCGGATCGCGGCCTCGTAGGTCTCGAGCCCGGGCAGAATCTCCGCGGCCGCCTTCTGCCGCCATGCGAGCTCGGCGCGGTACTTCTTGATGGCGCTGTCGTACTTCTTGAGCGCCTTGTCCATGTCCGGCGTCTTGGCCCGCAACGCGCGCCGCGCTCCCGACAGATCCGAGCGAATCTTCTTCGCCCCGGCTACGCGGCCGACGGCCTTGGCCATCTCGGCGAGCTTGTCGACGCTCTCCGCCGGATCGGCATCGGGAATACGCTCCCGCAATGCAACGAGCCCGCTTTCGAGCGCCGCGAGCTCGTCCGTCGCGGCGAGGACGTCCAGTAGCTCGCGGATCGGCATGTACGCGTCGTCGATATTGCGCCGATAGGTCTTGCGCGCCTTCTCCTCCGCGGACTGGATTTCGCGGAAGCGCTTGTGATCGGGCTCCCAGTTACGGGGAATCGTCGCGGCCACGCTCTCACGCTCGGTGTCGAGCTCCCTTATCCGATCCTCGAGCTCCCGCATGTCATCCTGATCCGCGTCGGGTCCGCCCCGCATGAATCTCTCGAGCTCGGCCCGATCGGTCTTTATCTCCGCCTCGATCCTGCGCACATCCCGTTGGATCGCGCGAACCTCGACGTGCAGGGGCCTGTACTCGGTGGCGGCCTCCTCCGTGGCGATTGCGGCTACGCCGATCGCCTCGGCGAGCGCGAACGTGCGGTCTGCCTTGTCGAAGCTCGTCGCAATCGCCTTCTGTTGCTTCTTCGGCAGGAAACCGAGGTCGAGCTTGCGAGCCTCGGCGATGGCCCCGCGTAACTCCTCGCCCCTCTCCTCGTACTCGATGAACGCGTACTCCTCGATGCAGTGCTGGAGGCGCGGGTTGAGCGGCGGCGGCGCGGTCTCGGCCGTGAGCCAGATGCGATTCGGGAGATAGTTCACCAGGCTCGGATTCACGGCGACGATGCCGAGCGCGATCAGCTGCAAAACGATGAAGGCCACCACGCCCTTGTACATCTGGACGGTTTTCACCGAAGCCGGCGCGACGCCGCGCAGGTAAAACAGTGCGAAACCGAAGGGCGGCGTGAGGAAGGAGGTCTGAATGTTGAGCCCGATCATGACGCCGAGCCACACCGCGGTGATGTTGGCCGACGGATCGGTAAGCAGGATCGGCGCCACGATGGGCACCACGACCACGGCGATCTCGATGAAGTCGAGGAAGAAGCCGAGGATGAAAATCACCGCCATCACGATGATGAACTGGGTCCAGAATCCGCCGGGCAGCCCGGTGAGGAAATCCCGCACCAGCTCCTCACCGCCGAATGCCCGGAACGCGGCGGTCAACATCGCGGCGCCGAGGAGGATGATGAACACGAGCGATGACGTCTTGGCGGTCTCCATCATCACCGATGCCAGCGTGTTGTCGATCTTGAGAGTGCGCCATCCCGCCCAGCCGAGCGACACGAGGAACGCGATGGTGGCGATGACCGCCACAATCAACGCAACGACGTCGTTGGTTCCCTGGATGTTCTTTACGTTGATGGGCGAGACGTTGACGATGGTCACCAGCACGGCGATGGAGACGAGCGCCAGGATCGCCGGCCGCGCGGCGCCGGGTTTGTCCCCGTGCAGTCGCACACCCGCCATGATAGTGGCACCGACCGCGCCGATGGCGCCCGCCTGGTTGACCGTGGCGATGCCCATGATGATGGAGCCCAGCACCACGAAGATGAGCGTGAGTGGCGGCACCAGGATCATGAGCACCCGCAGCCCGAACTTGAAATCGTACTTACCCTCGTAGTGCACCGCCGGGGCGAGCTTGGGGCGCACCATGGCCACGACCAGCATGAAGATCATGTACGTCGCGACCAGCACCAGGCCCGGGACGAAGGCGCCCATGAACATGTCGCCCGCGCTGGTGGAAACCGCGTCGAAGCCAGAGGGCATGGAGAACTCGCCCGTCAGCTCCTTGTAGAGCGATTTCCGCCCGGCGCTGGCCTGATCGACGGCGCTCGCCAGTTGGTCGGCGAGAATGATGAGCACGATGGACGGCGGGATGATCTGGCCGAGGGTGCCCGACGCCGCGATGGTGCCCGTCGCCAGTGACGGCGAGTACTTGTGCCGCATCATCGCGGGCAGCGAGATCAGGCCCATGGCGACAACCGTGGCGCCGACGATGCCGGTCGTGGCGGCCAGCAGCGCGCCGACGAATATGACGGAGATGCCGAGGCCGCCGGGCACCGGTCCGAAGAGCTGCGCCATCGTGACCAGCAGATCCTCGGCGATCCGCGATCGCTGCAGCATGATGCCCATGAACACGAACAGCGGTATGGCAATGAGCGTGTCGCGCTCTACCTCCCAATAAATTCCGCGGAAGTTCGTAACGCCGGCGGTCAGCCATTCCACCGGTCCTCCCTGGGCGAAGTAGGCGCTCGTGTCGCCGGCGAACACGTAGCCGCAAACCGCGGCCGCGCCGATGCTGATGATGGCGGAGCCGGGCAAGGCGAACGCCACGGGAAACCCCGAGCCCAGAGCGCCGGCCATCAGCAGGATCAACAGTGTGAGAAAGACGAGTTCCATCCTGTCTCAGTCTCCGGGTGCCGCCGCGACTTCCGAGTCGAGCTTGCGCTTGCCGGAGTCGCCCCGATAGTCGGCCATCCCCTCGAGGAAGTACGCGGTGAACTGAAGCGCCATCGACACCGCGAAGACGGCGAGGAATCCCGCCATCAGATATTTTATGTACATGCCGAATCCCGATTGCGTAACCTCCAGACTCAGGATCGGATTGGTGATGATGCTCGTCGATTTGCTCATACCCAGGAGGATGATGGTCCAGCAGAACGGCAAGCCTAGCACCGCCGAGCCGACTGCATTGACCAATCCCTTCCTGCGCTGATCGAATCCGGAATAGAGAACATCCACCCGCACGTGCCCTTCTTCGATCAGGGTGTAGGCGCTCGCGAAGAGGAACAGGCCCGCGTACCACATGCGCACCAGATCGCCCATGAACGCCTGCTCGTAGGAGAAGA
>CBDTYP010000381.1:0-3095 GCA_965364645.1 uncultured Gammaproteobacteria bacterium
TCGCCGTCGATGAGGAACTCGATGCTCCCCGTGAGTGGCTTCTCCCCGGTGATGTTGTCGAGCTCCTTCTCCCACTCCTCGAGATCCATCCCGGGGCCGTCCGCGACAGGCGGTATGGGCTTGCGGGTGATCTGCGGGAGCCGGACCATGTCGGTGACCGTGTCGTTCGCGAAATCCGCCAGAGTGTGCGTGAGCAGGAACCCGAGCGACCGGAGGGTCGAGAACGGGCGCGAGATGGGATCGGTGGTATAGGTCTTCAGCATGATGCCGAAGAGTCCGGTGGTGCCGTTGACGTTGCGGGAGAACGCGCCGTACTCCGTTCCGCAGGCTTCGTCCGTGCAGGCATAGGTGTCCCGCGTAGTCACGCTCATCGACGGGCCCGCCACGGGGCCCGGCGCCGCGTCGTCGCTGCCGTTTACGCCTTCGGGTTCCGGGGCCGTCGAGGCACAGGCGGAGAGGCCCACGAGCAGGAGCGCCAGGCAGGCGCCGGTGGCGTATCCCGTCGGTCCGCGGCGATATGCTCGCCGAAGCGGCTTCTTGTTCATTTCCGCGCCCCCCGGCCCGTTGAAACGTGGCCTCAGGATGGCCGCGGGGGGCACACAGATAGCTCAAGGAGAGGTTACAGATCGCTTATATGTCCCCTCGGGAAACAATTCTTCGGCCGTGGGGTCAGAGGGTAAGATCCGCCATCTCACAGGGAGTACGCCGTGGGGCCCAGAATCGGAATCGTCCTTTGCTCACTGGCAGTCGCCGTCCTCGGCGGCTGCGCGACCGGCGCCAGCTCGGGGCCGAATCAGTCCTTCATGTCCCAGTGCGAGGCCAACGCGTCCACGAAGCAGGAGCGCAGCGAGTGCGCGTGGGCGAATGCCGAGCGCAACGCTAGCGGGAGGTAGGCGTCTTCAGTCCAGCGGCTCGAGGTCCCCGAGCATGGTCGGAATCAGCTCGCTCACCGTGGGGTGGATCGGCATGGCCCGCTGGATGGTCGTGTAGGGGGCGCCCGCGTACATGACGTCGAGGATCGAGTGCGCGATCTCGTCGCCGCCGATGCCGAGCATTGCCGCGCCGAGGATCTTCTTGCTGTCGGCGTCGATCAACACCTTCATGAACCCTTGAGTCTCGCCGCGCTCCCGGGCGCGGCCCACCCGGGACATCATCATCTTGCCCACCAGCACGCTGCGCCCCGATGCGCGGGCGTCGTGCTCGGTCATGCCGACCCGGCCGAGAGGCGGATCCACGTACAGGCCGTAGCACATGATGCGATCGCTCACTCGGCGCGGATCGTCGTCGAAGAGGTTGGCCGCCACGATCTCGTAGTCGTTGTAGGAAGTGTGTGTGAACGCACCGCGGCCATTGACGTCGCCGGTGGCCCACACGTGGGGAAGGCTGGTGCGCAGCTGATCGTCGACGGCGATGAAGCCGCGGGCGTCGGTCTCGACGCCGGCGCTCTCGAGGCCCAGATCGTCGGTGTTCGGTTTGCGCCCGACGGCGAGCAAGAGGTGGCTGCCGGCGACCTCCGGTTCCCCGCTGTCGCAATCGACCTGAATCGAGACGCCGTCGCCGTGCGGCGCAACGGTGATGCACTCGGCGCTCAGACGAAACTCGACACCTTCGTTCTCGAGGATCTCCTTGACGGTCGCGGACACGTCCTCGTCGTCCCTCGCGATGAGGCGTTCGCCCATCTCGACGACCGTGACCCGGCTGCCGAAGCGCCGATACATCTGGGCGAACTCGAGGCCGATGTAGCTGCCGCCGACGATGATCAGGTGCTCGGGGAGGAAGTCGACCTCCATCATTGTGGAGCTCGTCAGATAGTCGACCGTGTCGATTCCCGGCATGTCGGGGACGAAGGGGCGTGCGCCCACGTTGATGAAGATCTTCTCGGCTTCGAGTAGCGTGTCGTTCACACGAACGCCGTGAGGTGAATCGAACTGCCCCTGGCCGCGGAAGACCGTGCAGTTGTCCATGTTCTCGAGCCAATTGGTGACGCCTTCGTTGGACTGGCGCACGATGGCGTCCTTGCGCGCTTTCACCTTCCGCATGTCGACGTCGACGGCGCCGTCAATCTGAACGCCGAAGTCGGCGCCGCGCCGCGCCATGTATGCGGCGCGGGCGCTGGCCACCAGCGCCTTGGTGGGTATGCAGCCGACGTTCACGCAGGTGCCGCCGAAGAGCTTGCGCTCGAGGACGGCGGTCTTCATGCCTTCCTTCGTCAATCGGGCTGCCAGCGACGGACCGGACTGACCCGTGCCGATGACGATGGCGTCGAACTTCTCGGTCATTTCCTTCTCCGTAGGTTGGCGCTGAGCGCAGCGAAGCCCAACGTAACGACCTGGATGTTGGGCTTCGCTGCGCTCAGCGCCAACCTACAAGTCGCCTTCGGCCTCGTGGGCGTCGCGCTCGACCTCCTCGTCGATCCAATCCAGGAAGGCCTGCACCCGTGGCCGTTCCGCGCCCGAGCGTGTCGTCACCGCATAATACGCGTAGTCGGCGACGTGGGAGGCTTTCAGCGGCCGGACCAGGCGGCCCGTCGTCAGGTGGTCGCCCACCAGGGACATGCGGCCGAGTGCAACGCCCTGTCCGCGCACCGCGGCCTCCACCAGCAGGATGGAGTTGCTGAACTTGACGCCCCGGTTGGCATCGACACCGGAGACCCCGGCATCCCGCAGCCAGCGCCGCCAGGTCATGTGGGGCTCCTCGGGACCGGTGTTGACGTCGTGGAGCAGCGTGTGGTGGCGGAGATCGGAGAAGCGCCGCAGCCGCAGCTGATTGAGGAGAGTGGGCGCACACACCGGAAAGATATGCTCGCGCATGAGCAGCCTCGTCGCGAGGCCGGGGTAGTTGCCCATGCCGTAGGGAAGCCGGATGTCCGCCTCGCCGCGGCCGAGATCCGGAGGCGTCTCCGCGGCCAGCACGGTGACCTGGATGTCCGGGTGGCTGCGCAGGAACCCCGCGAGGCGAGGCACCAACCACAGGGAGGCGAAGGACGGCGCGGTGCTGACAATGAGGGGGCCCGCGAGGCCGCCGGCGCCCAGGTCCTCCACCGCGCGGGCGAAGTGATCGAAGCCCATGGTCAGATTGGGCAGCAGCTGCCTGCC
>CBDTYP010000382.1:0-3091 GCA_965364645.1 uncultured Gammaproteobacteria bacterium
ACCATCAGCTTGGAGACGAAGTAGTTGTCCATGGCGTGGGTGGAGGTCAGGTGGGAGCCGGAGACCCGTCCCTGCAGGCCCAGGCGCTCGGTCTCCAGCGCCAGGGTCTCGATGTGGCGGGACATGGGATCGTCGGACTCGTCGCAGTGCATGTCCACCGGGAGTCCCCGCTCGGCGGCGATCTCGCACAGAAGAGTCACCGATCGGCTGCCTTCGGCCATGGTGCGTTCGTAGTGCGGGATGCCGCCGACTACGTCGACGCCGAGATCCAGGGCCGCGTCGAGGGCCGCGCGGGCGTCGCCGTGGCGCAGGTAGCCGTGCTGGGGAAAGGCCACCAGCTGCAGATCGATCCAGGGCTTCAGCTCGTCGCGCAGCTCCAATAGGGCCCGCACGGCCACGAGCTCCGGGTTCGAGACGTCCACGTGGCTGCGGATGGCCAGGTTGCCCCGGGCGATCGCCCAGTGACAGAGCGCGCGCGCCCGTGCCTTGACGTCATCGGCGCTGAGCTCGTCGACGAACTCCCCCCAGAGCGCGATGCCTTCCAGCAGGGTGCCGGATTGGTTTACCCGCGGGCGCCCGTAGGAGAGTGTGGAGTCGAGATGGAAGTGACTGTCCACGAAGGGCGGCGTCACCAGGCAGCCGTCGGCGTCGATCACGAGCGCGGCGCCCGGGGCGTCGATATTCTCCGCCACCTCGACGATGCGGCCATCCCGGCAGGCGACATCCATGTTGCGCCGCCCGTCGGGCAACGCGGCGCGCCGGAGCAATAGATCGAGCATCAGGCCTTCTTCTTCTGTTTCCCGCCGCCGGTCGCGGCGAGCTTGTCACGCATGGTCTTGAGCTCGGCGAGCTTGGCCGGGCTTATGATGCGGTTCCTGTCGTCCAGCAGGCGTTCCTCTTCCTCCTGCTGTCTCTCGAGCTCCGCCACGGTCGCATCCCGCGCCGCCTCCGCCACCCGGCTCGCGCGCTCCATGGCCTCGAGCTCTTCCGTCGCGCTCTCGGCCCGTGCCTCCAGCTCGTGGATCCTCGCGGTCAGCTGGGCCTTCTCCTGTCCCGCGCGCTTCTCCGTGCCGCGCAGCTTCTCGAGCTCCCGGCGGGCGTCCTGCTGGCTCTTCTCCGCCGCGCGCTGGATGCGCTGTGCCTCGGCGAGAGTGCGCTGGGCACGCTCGGCCTCGCCCTCGAGCTGTGCCCGTTCCGCCTTCAGCTTGTCGAGCTCCTCGGCGAGCACGGTCTCGTGGGCGTTCTTGTACTCTTCGATGACGCGCTCGGCCTCCTTCTCCGCGGCGCGGCGTTCGGCGTCCGCCGCCTCCCGAGCCTGTTGCTGCGCACGGGCGAGGGCCTCGCGGCTGCCGGCGAGCTCGGCCTCGAGCTTCTGCCTCTCGACGGCGAGCGTGCCCTGGACGCGCTCCATCATAGTCTTCTCGTCGGCCCGCAGACGCTGCTCCATGGCGTGCAGCTCCGCGTGCTTCTGCTCCACGTCCCGCTCGGTCTCGAGACGCGCCTTCTCGAGCTCCTGCTCCAGACGCTGGGCCTGGCTCATGCGTTTCGCGGCGTCTTCCGCCGCGCGCTTGAGCGCCTCCCGCTCCTCGCGGATCTCCCGCTCGGCCTGCTCGCGCATCTGTTGAAGCTTGGTGAGATCGTCCTGATGCCGGGCCTGCTCGCCCTTGAGCCGTTTCTCCTCCTGCTGGAGCCGGCTCTCCGTCTCCTGCTTGAGGCTCTTGAGCTGGTCTTCCCGGGAGCGCTTGTGGGTACGCTCGGCTTCCACGGCCTTGCGGGCGTCCTCCACTTCGCGCCGCAAACGCTCCAGCTCGATGGCACTCTCCTTGTGGCGCTTGGCATCGGCTTCGAGCTGCGCCCGGGTCGTGCGCAGGGAATCCTCCATGGCTTCCTCGGCCGCCTGCCGGGCGGCTTCGGCCTCTTCTTTCATCCGCACCGCCTGAGTCAGGCGGCGCTCGGTCTCGCCGGCGCGGCTCTCCAGGGCTGTCATCTCTTCACGCAGCTGGGTTTCCGCCTGGTGGCGTTTCTGCTGGAGCTCGGCGAGCTCTTGTGCCGTACTCTGAAAATCCCGCTCGAGACGCTTCTTCTCTTCCAACAGGCGCTTCTCGGAATCGGCGAGGTTGCGATCCAGGTCGCGCTGGCGGCCGACCTTCGCCGCGCCGTCCCTCTGCGCCGCCTTGCGGATCTCGAGGATCTCCTGTTTGAGGCGCTGGCTCTCTTCGATGGCAGCCTTGGCGCGCATCGCGTCGGCCTCGATCTTCTCCCGCTCCTGACGCAGACGCTGATCCATGGCGCGTTCGACGGCAGAGCGCGCCGCGTCGGATTCGGACTTGAGCTTGCGCATGGCCTCGAGCTCGCGCTTCACAGTGGCGAGCTCCTGGGCGATCAATTGAGCCTGGCTCGCGCCCGGATCCACCCCGCGCCGATCCCGAGGGACCTGTTGAGCACGTCGGGTCGGCGGTGCCGCCGCGCTGCGTCGATTGGGCACGGTAATCGCCGGGCGTCGCGCCGATTGCGGTGTCGGCGCCGCACCCTTCGCCGCTCCCCGGGACGCGGCATTCTGCTTGCGCGCCGGCGCCTTCTTCGCTCCTCCCTTCGCCTTCGCCGGCCCGGCGGCCCCGGCGGCCCTGCCCGGCGCGCCCACGGGACTGTGGATCAGGCCGCCCGCGAGATAGCAGGCGTCGAAGCCCCGTTGCGCCAGCAGGAACGCACCGGCGGAGCTGCGCCCGCCGCTGTCGCAATAGACGACATATCGCTTCTCCGTGTCGAGCTGCCGCATCTTGCTGCGGAGCACGTTCAGGGGCACGTTCGCACTGCCCTTGATGCCCGTCGCCTTGAACTCGTCCTCGAAGCGCACGTCCAGCCACACCGCGCCCTCGTTGGTGAGCTTGGTGGCCTGGTTGTAGGTGACGGAGATGAGCGTCGGCTTCTTGATCAATTCGTCGAAATCATATTTCGTGAGGCGCATGAGCTGGCCGTCGGTCAGCATGGTGACCGTGGCGTTGCGCTTGGCCTCCGACACCAGCGCCTCTTCGCCGAACCCGTCTCCCTCGCCGAGCTCGGCGAGCTTGGTCACCGCGCCGTTGGCCGCGGA
>CBDTYP010000383.1:0-3087 GCA_965364645.1 uncultured Gammaproteobacteria bacterium
ATCGACCCGCGGGACACAAGAGACGTCCTGGGACTCGGCATATCAGCGTCGTTGAACGCTCCCATCGAAAAGACCGACTTCGGCGTATTCAGGATGTGACATGAGCACTGAACCCATACTGACAGAGATCGACGATCGAGGTGTTGCCTCGCTCATCCTCAATCGGCCCGACGTGCACAACGCGTTCAACGACGAGCTCATCGCCCGGCTCAGTGCATCGCTGGACGAGCTCGCAGGCGACGGCGGCGTGCGTGTATTGAGGGTCGTCGGCCGCGGCAAGAGCTTCTCCGCCGGCGCCGATCTCAACTGGATGCGGCGCATGGCCGGGTACTCGAGAGAAGAGAACGAGCAGGACGCCCTCAAGGTGGCCCACATGTTCAAGAAGCTGGCGAGCTTCCCCTGCCCGACCGTGGCCGTCGTCCACGGCAACGCCTTCGGCGGCGGCGTCGGGTTGATCGCCTGCTGCGACATCGCGGTGGCGGTCGATCGTGCGCGCTTCTCGCTCTCCGAGGTCAAGCTCGGCCTCATCCCCGCCACCATCAGCCCCTACGTCGTCGAGGCCGTCGGCCCGCGCCAGGCGCGGCGCCTCTTCCTCACCGCCGAACGCTTCGACGCCGAGACGGCCATGACCTATGGTCTGGTGCACGCTGTGAGCCCGGAGGATCGCCTCGACGAGTCCGCCGACGTGTTCATCTCTCAGTGTCTGGAGAACGGCCCCCAGGCCATGGCGGCATCCAAGGAGCTGGTGGAAGCGGTGGCCAATCGCCCCATCGACGCAGCCGTGGCCGCCGACACCGCGGCGCGCATCGCGCGCCAGCGCGCTTCCGACGAAGGCCGTGAGGGCATCACCGCGTTCCTGGACAAACGCCCGCCCGGATGGATTCGTGATTGAGCGTGACGATCCATAGGCTTCTGATCGCCAACCGCGGCGAGATCGCGTGCCGCATCATCGGCACGGCCCGTCGTCTCGGCATCGCCACCGTCGCCGTCTACTCGGATGCCGACCGGGACGCGATGCACGTCGACCTCGCCGACGAGGCGCTGCGCATCGGGCCCGCGCCGGCGGTTGAGAGCTACCTGGACATACCGGCGATCATCGATGCGTGCCGCCGGAGCGGCGCCGACGCCGTGCATCCCGGCTACGGATTTCTCGCGGAGAACGCCGAGTTCGCTGAAGCCTGCGATGAGGCGGGGATCTGCTTCGTCGGCCCGCCTGCTTCCGCCATGCGGGTGATGGGCAGCAAGGACGCCGCGCTCGATCTCGCGGCCGGCGCAGGCGTACCGGTGCTGCCAGGGTATCGGGGAAAGGACCAGTCCGACGAGGCCCTCGTCCGCGCCGCCGATGACATCGGCTACCCGTTGCTCATCAAGCCCGTCGCCGGCGGGGGCGGCAAGGGCATGCGCGTCGTCCCGTCGGCGGCGGACCTGCCGGGCGCCATTGCGTCATCGCGCCGGGAGGCCCGCGGATCCTTCGGCAACGACCGCTTGCTGCTCGAGCGCTACCTGTCCGATCCCAGACACGTCGAGCTGCAGATCTTCGCCGACGCACACGACAACGTCGCGCACCTCTTCGATCGGGACTGCTCGATTCAGCGCCGCCACCAGAAGATCGTCGAGGAAGCGCCGGCGCCCGGACTGTCGAAGAAGCTGCGCGGGCGCATGGCGGACGCCGCAACGGCGCTGGTACGCGCCATCGACTACCGCGGCGCCGGCACGTTGGAGTTTCTTGTCGATGGCGGCAGGTCCGCGGAGTTCTACTTCATGGAGATGAACACCCGGCTCCAGGTGGAGCACCCGGTCACGGAGATGATCGTAGGTGAGGATCTCGTCGAGTGGCAGATCCGGGTCGCCCGGGGCGAGCCCCTCCCCCGGAGTCAGCGCGAGCTCCAGGAGACCGGCAGCGCCATCGAGGCGCGCATCTACGCGGAGGATCCCGAGCGCGACTACTTACCGGCGACGGGAAAGCTCCTGCGCTTCGGGATGCCCACCAAAGATGCGCGCACGAGAATAGACACGGGCGTACGCGAAGGCGACGCGATCGGCATCCACTATGACCCGATGATCGCCAAGATCGTGGTTCACGGCGACGATCGGGAAGACGCGGTTCTGCGCCTCCGCCGAGCCCTCGACGATTGCCACGTGGCCGGGCTGCCGACCAACCTGCCCCTGTTGAAGCGCATAGCGGCGAGCGCCCTCTTCGAGAAACCGACGCTCAATACCGGATTCCTCGACGCACTGGGCGAACCCGAGGTCCATCGAGATGATGAGCCGGGCGTCGCGATCGCCTGCCTGTTTCTCTTGCTCGAACAGGCCGCATCGGCCCGGCGTTGCGGCGGCGAATCAGGCGACCCCCATTCGCCCTGGCATTCGTTGCCCGGATGGCGCATGAACGCGCCGGGCGAGGACGTGGTCGTCATTGCCGCAAACGATCGCGAGTACCGCGTACCGATGCGTTACGAAGCGGACGCCTTCGCGCTCTCACTCCCGTCCGGCGCCGTCCGGGTCCGCGGCCGCCTCCTCGGCGACGGCCGACTGACCGCGACCGTCTCGGACCGGCGACTTCACGCGGACGTCGTGCGGGACGGAGATCATCTCGACGTATTCTACGCGGGAAGGCACCTGCGCTTGCGCTGCCAGGATCGCGATCACCCCGGTGCCGACGAGGAAGGCGTCGCGGGGAGGCTGGTGGCGCCGATGCCCGGCCGGGTGATCTCGGTGCTGGTGGATCGCCATGCCGACGTCGAAAAGGGGCAGGCCCTGATGGTTATCGAGGCCATGAAGATGGAGCACACCATCAACGCGCCCGCGGACGGGATCGTGACGGCACTGTCCTTCGCGGAGGGCGACCTGGTCGACGAGGGTGTGGAGCTGCTGGTTATAGAGGCGTCAGAGAGCGACTGATCAGTGGTAGTCGGCATCCGACCTAACTGACATTATCAGGAATGGTCGAATTCGAACGGCTCGAATCGACTGCGGTTTCAACCGGTCGATTCAGCGACGCCGCGGTCAGGAAGCACTGATCTATATCAATTCACGCCGGCGACCCGATCCGTAGCATGCGGTGAGTTCGTTTCGATAAGGTAGAGC
>CBDTYP010000384.1:0-3086 GCA_965364645.1 uncultured Gammaproteobacteria bacterium
CCCACTACCTCGGGACCCACACGGGGTCCGCCGTTGCCCTCATCCTTGCCAGCCGCCATCCGGAGCGCTTCTCGAGCCTCGCCCTCGAGGGGCCACCGACTCCCGGGGTGGATCTTAGAAGCGTCATCGACTCCATGGCGCGGTGCCGCGCCACGGCCCGGGATCACGGCGTCGACGCCGCCCGCCGGGAGTGGTACGAGACGGGACGCTGGTTCGACGTCATCAGGGCCGAGCCCGAGCGCTGCCGCGCCGACGCGCACTGGGAGATGCTGTTGGAGTTCGGCGGCGCGCCGTGGCTCGACGAGGCGGTACCGCGGCCGGTGTCATCGGTGCTGGAGCGACTGCCTTCCGTCGACTGCCCCGTGCTCATCATGAATGGTGAGCGTGACGTCGAGGACTTTCTTCGATCCGCGGATACGATCGAGGAGCGATTGCCGAACGTGCGTCGCGTGCTGATCGCCGGCGCCGGCGGATTCCCCATGTGGGAAGACCCGGACACGGTAAACGCACACATCCGTCGACACCTCACCGCGCGGTCGTGAGAGAGCGAAACTGGAGACGATGTATTAGATGAGTAAGACAACCATCATCCGCAACGCCACCTGGATCGTCGCCTGGGACGGGGCGCACGAGCGCCACGCGTATCTCCGTGACGCCGACGTCGTCTTCACCGACGACATGATCACTCATGTGGGTCCGGGCTACGACGGATCCGTGGACGAGGAGGTGGATGGCCGCGAGCGCCTCGTGATGCCGGGCCTCGTCAACATCCATGCGCATCCCTCGGGGGAGCCCCTGCGCAAGGGCATCACCGACGAGACCCGCAGTCCGGGCTTTCATCACAGCTCACTTTATGAGTTTCTCACCGTCTTCGACAACGACGCCGAGGGCCGGCTCGCAAGCCTGCGGGTGGCGCTCTCGGAGCTGCTCATGAGCGGTTGCACGACCATCACCGATCTGTCCATGCCCTACGAGGGCTGGCTCGATACGTTGGGCGAGAGCGGCATGCGCGCGGTGGTGGCGCCGGGCTTTCGCGACGCGCGCTGGCTGACCCGGGACGGGCATACCCTCGAGTACGAGTGGGACGAGGCCGCGGGCCGCGCGGCCTTCGATCGCGCGCGCGCGACCATCGACAGCGCCGAGCAGCACAGCTCCGGGCGCTTGAGCGGCATGGTGTATCCGGCACAGGTAGACACGTGCACGCCGCAGACGCTCAGAGATGCCTACGATTTCGCCGGCGAGCGTGGGCTTCCCTGGCAGACCCACGCCGCGCAGAGCGTCACCGAGTTCCACGAGATGCACCGGCGTCACGGCAAGACGCCGATCCAGTTCATGCAGGACACCGGCGTCCTCGGCGAGCGAACGATCATCGGGCACAGTATCTTTCTCGATCATCACCCGTGGCTGCACTGGACCACCCGCGACGATCTCCCGCTGCTCGCCGACAACGGCGTCACCGTCGCCCACTGTCCGACCGTGTTCGCCCGCCGGGGGATCACGCTCCGCACATTCGGTGACTATGTGCGCCGCGGCATCAATCTCGGCATGGGCACCGACACGTATCCTCATAACTTCATCGAGGAGATGCGCGCGGCGGCGTATTACGCGCGTGTCATCGCCGAGAGCGTCGACGATCTGGATACCACCGATGTCTTCGACGCGGCGACCGTAGGTGGCGCCCGGGCGCTCGGCCGGGAAGACATCGGACGTCTTGCGCCGGGATGCCGGGCGGACATCGTGCTCGTCGACATCGCCGCGCCGTCCATGATGCCGCTCCGCGAGCCCCTGCGGAGCCTCATCTACGTTGCGGCCGACCGCGCCGTGCGGGACGTCTACGTGGACGGGCGCCGGGTGGTGGCGGACGGCCGCGTCCTCACCATGGACTACACGGCCGCGAGCGCCGTCCTCCAGGAGGCCCAGAAGCGTTCCGTCTCGCGCACCCGGCAGCTCGACTGGGCGGGCCGGGACGCCGACGAGATGTCTCCCATGGTGCTGCCGAGCATGGACGACCCGCGCGGGCGTTAGCGTTCCCGCGGCGGATATTTGGTCTACATTCTCGAATGGGCGGCCAGGATCCAACGCCAATCGGCCAGATTTCTGCCACTTTTCCCCGCCACGCTTTGATCGACGGTCATCGAGGGAATCGCGTTGCCAGATAGACGTCTACGAGTCGGTGTCCTGTTCGGCGGACGTTCCGCCGAGCACGAGGTGTCGCTGCGATCGGCGCTCTCGGTGATGGAGGCCATGGATCGGGAGAAGTACGAGCTGGTTCCCATCGGTGTCAGCAAGGCGGGAGAGTGGTTGCGCATGGACGCAGGCGTCCTCGAGGGACCGTCAACGGGCCTGGCTCTGGAGGGCGATCGTGTCGCCCTGCTACCCCATCCCGAGAACCAGTCCCTGGTGCCCCTGGACAACGGTGCCCGGGATCCCCAGAAGCCCCTGGACGTCGTGTTCCCGGTCCTGCACGGCCCCCTCGGTGAGGACGGCACGGTGCAGGGACTGATGGAGCTCGCGGACATTCCCTACGTGGGCTCCGGCGTCCTCGGATCCGCCGTCGGCATGGACAAGGCCGTGATGAAGGCGTTGTTCCTGCAGCGGGGGCTGAACATCACGCCCTACCGCGTTTTCCTGCGCAAGCAGTGGCGTGACGACCCGCGCGCGATCCAAGTCGAGTGCGAGGCGGCGTTTCCCTACCCCTGGTTCGTGAAGCCCGCGAACCTCGGCTCGAGCGTCGGCATTACGAAGGTCCACGACGCCGGCGAGCTGGCCGGCGCCATGGACGACGCGGCCCAGTACGATCGTAAGCTCATCGTGGAGGCCGGAGTCCATCATGTCCGCGAGGTGGAAGTGTCGGTGCTGGGCAACGACGAGCCGGAGGCGTCCGTCGTCGGGGAGATCCTGCCGAGCCACGAGGGCGCGGTCATCACGCCCTCGAGAAGCCGCGCCGTGAGATCGAAGTCGGTCACGACGCGATTGCGGATCGGTCTCACGACCTCCATGTCGCGCGGCGCGACGGCATGGATGACAAGACGATCGTGGCGGTCTTGCCTTCCTTCGCCGAACGCTACATATCCACAGACCTGTTC
>CBDTYP010000385.1:0-3085 GCA_965364645.1 uncultured Gammaproteobacteria bacterium
GGGCGGTTGCCCGCGTCGGTGAGGAAGAACACGTCCTCGGCGCGTTCCCCGAAGGTGGCGATCTTGGCGTTCTGCAGGCGCACACTGGCGTCCGCGAGCGCCCAGCCGATCGCCGACAGGAGCCCCGGCCGATCGCCGGCGATGACTTCCATCACCGTGCGGCCATTGCGGGGGTCGTCGCTGAAACGGACCTGGGTGGGCGTCTGGAAGTGGCGCAGCTGGCGCTTCGCGAGACGCTGGTTCTCCCTGCGCGCGGCACTCGGCTCGACCAGGGCCCCGCGCAGCGCGTCGCGAATCTCGCGCTCCCGCGCGTCGCCCGACACGGGCTTCCCGTCCAGCTCGAACACGACATAGGTATCGAGCGTCATGCCGTTGTCCGCGGTGATGATGCGCGAGTCGACGATATTGAGCCCCAGGCGTCCGAGAACGGATGTGGATGCCGCGAACAGAAACTCCTGATCCGCGGCGTACACGAAGACCTCGGTGCCGCCGCGCCCCTGACGCACGACGGCCAGAGGCAACGGGTCGGCGCCGGCGTCCGGGTTCGCCTCGACGATGGCCCGCGTGTGCCACGCGATCTCGTCGGCGGTGGAACGCAGGAAGTAATCGTCCCCGAGACTCGCCCAGAGCTCGGCGGCGCGATCGATCGAGCCGTTCCCGTCGTCCAGCAGGCGGCGCGCTTCCTGCTGGGTCTCCGCGATGAGCTCTGCCCGGTCGATGGGATTTTCGAGCCCGCGGCGCAGCGCGAGCGACGTGGATTCGTATAGATCGCCGAGCAGCGTCGCCTTCCAATCGTTCCACAGCGCGGGGTTCGTTCCCCGCACGTCGGCGACCGTGAGCAGCAGGAGGTAATCCAGATGGTTCTGGTCGCCGACGGTCTCGGCGAAGTCCTTGATGACGTCCGGGTCGGTGATGTCCCTGCGCTGAGCCGTCAGCGACATGGTCAGGTGATGGCGCACCAGCCACGCCACGAGCCGTGCATCGTACTGACCGAGGCCGTGATCGCTGCAGAAATCCATGGCCAGCGTCATGCCGAGCTCGGAATGGTCGCCGCCGCGGCCCTTGGCGATGTCGTGAAAGAGACCCGCGATGTAGAGCAGGTGAGGCTTCGGCAGGCGGGCGAAGATCTCCGGGCAACGGGGCATCGCCTGGCCGCGCTCGGGTGACGCGAATGCGCGGATGTTCTGCACGACGAACAGGCTGTGTTCGTCGACGGTATAGGTGTGAAACAGGTCGTACTGCATCTGGCCGACGATTGCCCCGAATACCGGCAGGTACTCCTCGAGGACCCCGTAGCGGTGCATGCGCCGCAGCTCTCTCGTGATGCGGTTCGGTTGCTTGAGGATCTCCATGAACAGGCTGCGTGCTCGGATGTCGGCGCGAAACTCGTCGTCGATGAGATGACGGTGATTGCGAATCAGCCGGATGGTCGAGGCGCGCACCCCCTTCAGGTCGTCGTGTTGCTGGACTATCAGGAACACTTCCAGGAGCGCAAAGGGGTAACGCTCGAAGACGTTTTCGTCGGTGACTTCAACGAAGCCGTTGACGGCCTGGAAACGCCGGTTGATAGGAGTCACCGAGCGTCGCGCGTCGGCATGCAGGATCGCTTCCTGGAAGAGCTCGAGCAGCATCTCGTTCAGGCGGCTCAGCTCCATGATCGTGCGGTAATAGCGCTTCATGAACTTCTCGACCGCCAGGCTCGCGTCGTCGTCGCTGTATCCGAATTGTTCCGCGAGCGTGCGCTGGTAGTCGAATAGCAGGCGATCCTCGTGCCGCCCGGTAGTAACGTGCAGCGCGAAACGCACCTGCCACAGAAACTCCTGTCCCTCGCTGAGCGATGCGTACTCTGCTTCGGTCAGGAACTCGTGGGTGACGAGCTCGTGGAGCGTATCGGCGCCGAAGTGGCGTTTCGCCACCCAGCCGATCATCTGAATGTCGCGCAGTCCCCCGGGCCCTTCCTTGACGTTGGGTTCGAGGTTGTAGGCCGTGTCGTGAAACTTGTGGTGCCGCGCACGCTGTTCCGCCCACTTCGCCTCGAAGTACTTCCTGCTCGGCCAGAGCTTGTTTCCGCTCGTAGCCTCGCGCATTCGCTCGAAGAGCCCCGCATCGCCGGCGATGCGCCGCGCCTCTAGGAGATTCGTCGCGACTGTGATGTCGTTCTTCGACTCGCGCGCACACTCTTTCACGCTGCGCACGCTCTGACCGACCTCGAGGCCGATGTCCCAGAGGAAGGCGACGAATGCCTGGATGCGCGCGCGGGCGGCGCGGGGTTTCTCCACGAGAATCAGGAGGTCGATATCGGAGCCGGGGTGCAGCTCGCCGCGCCCGTAGCCGCCGACCGCGACCAGCGCGAGACCCTTGCCCGGCGCGAGCTCGTGAGCGTCCCAGGCCTTGACCAGCAGCGCGTCGATGAATGCCGCGCTCTGGCGCACGAGCTCGCTCGCCGCGACGCCGTCGCGGAAGCGTTCCGCCAGACCGGCGCGGGCCGCCTCCAACGCGGCGCGGTAGGATTCCACCGTCTGGCGGGATCCGGAGCCCGCCGCCGCGAGCGCATCGAGGCTCGCCAGCGACGGCGCATCGGGCAGCTGCGCGGACACGTCAGGGCCTATATTTCGTCGCCGTCACGGCGGGTCAGCACCTCGACGCCGTCGTCGGTCACCAGCACCGTGTGCTCCCACTGGGCGGACAGGCTGCGGTCCCGGGTGACGACGGTCCAGCCGTCCTTCAGGAGCTTCACCTGGCGCTTGCCGGCGTTGACCATGGGCTCGATGGTGAAGGTCATGCCGGGGATGAGCTGCTCGCGGGTGCCGGGCTTGCCGTAGTGCAGGACCTGGGGATCCTCGTGGAACTCCCGCCCGATGCCATGCCCGCAGTACTCCCGCACGACGGAGTAGCGATGCTGCTCGGCGTACTGCTGGATGGCATGCCCGATGTCACCGAGGTGCAAGCCGGGGCGTACCATGTCGATGCCGATACACATGGCGTCGTGGCACACCTGGGCCAGGCGTCGGGCCATTATCGGTGGCTCGCCGACGAACATCATCTTGCTGGTGTCGCCGTGGTAGCCGTCCTTGATGACCGTGAT
>CBDTYP010000386.1:0-3082 GCA_965364645.1 uncultured Gammaproteobacteria bacterium
GCGCTCGGCCGCGACATCAACTCCGGCCCCTACGACGACTACCTGCAGATCGACGCGCCCATCAACCGGGGCAACTCCGGCGGGCCGCTGTTCGACGCCAACGGTAAGGTGGTCGGCATCAACACCGCCATCTTCTCGCCGAGCGGCGGTAGCGTGGGCATCGGCTTCGCCATCCCGGCGGCTCTCGCCGAGCCGGTGATCGCCGAGCTCAAGCGCGACGGTCGTGTCGCGCGTGGCTGGCTCGGGGTGCACATCCAGAGCATCAGCGAGGACATCGCGGAGACCATGGGTCTCGAGGAAGACGAGGGAGCGCTCGTCTCCCAGGTGGAGCCGGAGAGCCCCGCGGCGAAGGCGGGTCTCAAGACCGGCGACGTCATCATCGCCTTCGGTGACGAAGAGGTCGAGGACGCCCGCGCCCTGCCGCGACTGGTCGCGGTCACTGACAAGGGCGACAAGGTAAACGTCACCGTCTGGCGCGACGGCAAGAAGGAGTCGCTGGAAGTGACTCTCGGCAGCCTGCCCTCCGAGGAGAAGGTCGCCATGACCGAGACCCGGGAGGCCGATGACGGCACGCCCAAGCTCGGTGTCACCCTGAGCGCGCTCTCCAAGGAGGCGAGAGAGCACTTCAAGCTGTCCGACGACGAGGTCGGCGTGCTCATCGTCGACGTGGCGGGCAACAGCCCGGCGGCGAAGCACGGGCTGAAGCGCGGAGACATCATCTCCCGCATCGGCCGGACCGAGGTGACGAACCCCGAGGAGGTCGTCAACGAGGTCAAGAAGATCGCCGACGAGGAGCACAAGACCGTGCTCCTGCTCATCAAACGCGACGGCGTGAGCCGTTTCGTGGCGGTCCCGCTGGAGCAAGCTTGAGCCTCTCGGGCCGGGGGCCGAGGCCCCCGGCCCGGGAATCTTTTGGTCCAGCAATGGTCTGATTGGACAACGAATTCGAGGATTTTCAGCCATGCGCATGTTGGTCATTGAAGACGATAAGGACACTCTGGAATATCTGGCCAAGGGCCTGACCGAGAGCGGTCATGCCGTTGACCGCGCCAGCGACGGCAAGGATGGCCTGTTCCTCGCCCTGGAGGGCGATTACGACGTGCTGGTAGTGGACCGAATGCTGCCGGGACTGGACGGGCTCTCGCTGATCCAGGCCCTGCGCTCTTCGGGGAAGACCACGCCGGTGCTGGTGCTGAGCGCACTCGGGGAGGTTGACGATCGCGTGGCCGGGCTACATGCCGGGGGAGACGACTATCTCGTCAAGCCCTTCGCGTTCAGCGAGCTGCTGGCACGCCTGGAGGCACTGACCCGGCGCCGGGAAGCCGGCACCCCCGACACATCACTCAAAGTCGGCGATCTCGAGCTCGACCTGCTCTCACGGGTGGTCAAGCGCGCCGGGCAGATGATCCGATTGCAGCCCCGTGAGTTCAGCCTGCTGGAATATCTCATGCGTCACGTCGATCAGGTGGTCACGCGCACCATGTTGCTGGAGGGGGTTTGGAACTATCATTTCGATCCCCAGACCAACGTCATCGACGTGCACGTGAGCCGTCTTCGCAGCAAGATCGATCGAGGCTTCGATCGCCCGCTGCTGCACACGGTGCGCGGCGCCGGCTACATGCTGAGTGGAGAGGCCACATAGGTGCGGACAGCCCACCTGCTGCAGAGCTCGACGTTTAGACTCGCGGTACTCTACATGGCGCTGTTCGGCGCCTCGGTAGCGGTACTGTTGACCTTCATCTACTGGTCGACGGCAGGCTACATGGCGCTGCAGACCGACGATACCATCGAGGCCGAGGTCACCGGCCTCGCCGAGCGCTACGGCATCTCCGGCCTCGACGGCCTCGTTCGCTCCATCGACGAACGCATCTCCAGGAAGCCGAACGGCGACGCCGTCTATCTCCTCACCGACGACGAGCTGACGCCCCTCATCGGCAACCTGGATCGCTGGCCCCGGGTCGAGCGGGACGGCGACGGCTGGCTGAACTTCAACCTCGAGCAGGCCACCGACGACGGCGAGGTCACCCACCGCGCCCGCGCCCGCCCTTTCACGCTCCGGGGCGGATACCGATTGCTCGTGGGGCGCGACATGCACGAGCTCGACGCCACGCGCAACCTCATCGTGCGCGCAATCGCCTGGGGGCTCGCCATCACCGTGATGATGGCGCTTGCCGGCGGCATCATGCTCTCGCGGCGCACCATGCGGCGCCTGGAGGCCATCAACGAGACCAGCCGCCGGATCATGCGCGGCGATCTCTCCCGGCGTATTCCCAGCCGCAGCACCGACGACGATTTCGATCAGCTCGCGGATAACCTGAACGGGATGCTCGACACGATCGAGCGGCTGATGGAAGACGTACGACGGGTCACCGACAACGTCGCCCACGATCTGCGCACGCCTTTGACGAGACTGCGTAACCGTCTGGAGGATCTGCAGGGCACCAGCGACCTCGACAAGAGCCGCGTCGAGGCCGCGCTCGCCGACGCCGACGGGCTGCTGAATACCTTCAACGCGCTGCTGCGCATCGCCAACATCGAATCCGGCCGGCGACGATCGGCGTTCGAGGACATCTCGCTCGACGACGTGATGCGCGACGTGACGGAGCTCTACGAGCCTCTCGCGGAAGAGAAGGCACAGACCCTCGACGTGTCGGTCTCGGAGAACGTGCACGTGAGCGGCGATAGGGATCTCCTGTTCCAGGCCATCGCCAATCTGCTCGACAACGCCATCAAGTACACGCCCCGGGGCGGCGATATCCGTGTGAGCCTCGAAGACGGCGCCTCGGGTCCGCGAATTCGCATCGTCGACAGCGGACCGGGGATCCCCGCGCAATCGAGGGAGCAGGTGTTCAAGCGATTCTTCCGGCTGGAGGAGAGCCGCCATACGCCCGGCAACGGGCTCGGCCTCAGCCTGGTGGAGGCGGTGGCGCGGCTGCACAAGGCGGACATCGAGCTCGGCGGCGAGCCGGGACTGGACGTATCGATGGCGTTTCCGAAGGCCGCCTGAGCGCAGAGCTCGCACTAGGCCGCGCGTCGGGGAGTGCGTCTCGTCGTCAGATGCTCGGCGATGGCTTCAGCATCG
>CBDTYP010000387.1:0-3079 GCA_965364645.1 uncultured Gammaproteobacteria bacterium
GATCTGGAGCGCCACATGTACACCCATCAGGCGGACGGCGCCGTGCGCCACGTCATGCGGGTGGCCAGCGGACTCGATTCCATGGTGCTGGGAGAGCCCCAGATCCTCGGCCAGCTGAAGTCCGCCTACGGGGCGGCGCGCAGCTCCGGCACCGTGGGCACCCTCCTCGGGAAGCTCTTTCAACAGGCCTTCTTCGTAGCCAAACGGGTGCGCACCGACACCTCCATCGGGGCGAGCCCGGTCTCCGTCGCCTTCGCCGCGGTGGCGCTGGCCCGGCAGATTCTCGGCGACCTGTCGACCCACACAGCGCTGCTAGTTGGCGCTGGCGAAACCGTGCAGCTGACGGCACGGCACCTGTCCGCCAACGGGCTCGGGCGCATGATCATCGCCAACCGCACCCTGGAGAGCGCCCACCGGCTCGCCAGCGAGTTCGGCGGCTACGCCATCGAGCTCGCGGAGATCCCGGCGCACCTCGCGGAAGCGGACATCGTCATCACCTCCACCGGCAGCCCCGACGCCATCCTGCACACCGATGAGGTGCGGCGGGCCATGCAGACCCGCAAGCGACGGCCGGTGTTCATGGTGGACATCGCCGTACCCCGGGATATCGAATCCGCCGTGGGCAAGCTCCCCGACGTCTACCTCTACACGGTGGACGATCTCCACGAGGTCATCGAGGAGAACCGGAACACGCGCCGGGACGCGGCCCGTCAGGCGGAAGAGATCATCGATCAGCATGTCGGCCGCTTCATGGGCTGGCTCGGCACCCGCGAAGTGCTGGGCACCATCAACGGCGTGCGGGGCAACGCGGAAGCTTCCCGGGACGAGGTGCTGGACCGGGCGCGGCGCCGGCTCGCGGCCGGCCATCCTCCCGAAGAGGTGATGCAATACCTGGCCAACACGCTCACGAACAAGTTGTTGCATGCCCCCACGGTGCAGATTCGCCGCGCCGGGGCCGGCGCCCGCCACGATCTGGTGACCGCTGCCCGCACGCTCTACGACCTGGAGAAGCGTTCCGCCGATTCGGATGACGAGTCCGGCGACGGCGATCCATGAATCCCGCGACCGTCGAAAAGCTCGAGGTTCTGAGCGATCGCCTCGAGGAGCTCAGCTCGCTGCTCGCCGACGCCGGCGTCATCGCCGATCAGGACCGTTTCCGGAGCTTCGCCAAGGAGCACTCGGAGCTCACGCCGGTCGTGGACGCCTTTCAGCAGTACAAGACCGTGTTGGACACCATCGACTCCTCCAGGGAGCTCCTGGCCGACGCGGACCCGGAGATGAAGGCGCTCGCCCAGGACGAGCTCGAGGGAGCGGAGGCGCGCAGGCGCGATCTCGAGACCGAGCTGCAGAAGCTGCTCATACCGAAAGATCCTGCCGACAACAGCAACATCTTCGTCGAGATCCGCGCGGGCACCGGCGGCGACGAGGCCGCGCTCTTCGCCGGCGATCTGTTCCGCATGTACTGCCGCTACGCGGAGACCCGCGGCTGGAAGATCGAGCCCCTGAGCGAGAGTCACGGCGAGCACGGCGGATACAAGGAGGTAATCGCCAGGGTCATCGGCAAGGGCGCCTACGCGCGGCTCAAGTTCGAATCCGGCGGCCATCGCGTGCAGCGGGTGCCCGAGACGGAATCCCAGGGACGCATCCACACGTCGGCCTGCACGATCGCCGTGCTGCCGGAAGTCGACGAGATCGAGGACGTCGCCATCGACGACGGCGATCTCCGCGTCGATACGTTTCGCGCCTCGGGTGCGGGCGGCCAGCACGTGAACAAGACGGATTCCGCCATCCGCATCACGCACCTGCCTACCAACACCGTGGTGGAGTGCCAGGACGAGCGCTCTCAGCACAAGAACCGCGCCCGCGCCATGTCCCTGCTGCGGGCGAAGCTGGTGGCCGCGGAGCGGGAGCGGCAGAGCGCCGAACGCGCGGAGACCCGCCGAACCCTCGTCGGCAGCGGCGATCGCTCCCAGCGCATCCGCACCTACAACTTCCCTCAGGGCAGGCTCACAGACCACCGCATCAATCTCACCCTCTACAAGCTCGCCGACATCATGGCCGGCGAACTGGATCAGGTCATCGAGCCGTTGCTCCACGAGGAACAGGCGGAGAAGCTCGCGGCCCTGGGTGCCTGAGGCCGTGCCGACGAGCGGCGAGCTGCTGACCGCCGCCCTCGGCGTGCTCGGCGAGAAGCACCCATCCGCGCGCCTCGACGCCGAGGTGCTGCTCGCGTACACGCTGGACAAGCCCCGAACACACCTCCGCGCATGGCCGGACCACCCGGTCGCCGACGATCAGACCCTCCGCTACCGTGAGCTGATCGGGCGCCGGGCGGATGGTGAGCCGGTGGCACACCTGACCGGCACACGGGAATTCTGGTCGCTCTCTCTGGAGGTTACGCCGCAGACCCTTATCCCGCGGCCGGAGACCGAGCTCCTGGTGGAGGTGGCGCTTTCGCTCATCCCCCGGGGTGAGCGCTTAGCCGTGGCGGATCTGGGCACCGGCACGGGCGCCGTGGCGGCCGCCCTCGCGACCGAGCGTCCCGCCTGTAGCGTGCTCGCGACGGACGCATCGCCCCGGGCGCTCGCCGTGGCGGCGCGCAACATGGCGCGGCTGGACCTCGACAACGTGACGCTGCGCGAAGGCGACTGGTGCGAGGCGCTCGCCGGCGAGCGCTTCGCGCTCATCGTCAGTAACCCGCCCTACGTACCCAGGGAGGATCCCCACCTGCGCCGGGGCGACGTGCGCTTCGAGCCGCCCGAGGCGCTCTGCGGGGGAGACGACGGGCTGGACGCCATCCGCGCCATCGCTGCAACCGCCGCAGCCCATCTCCGGCCCGGCGGGGCGCTGGCGGTGGAACACGGACACGAGCAGGGCCCGGCGGTCCGCGAACTCTTCACCCGTAACGGCTACCGGGACGTCCGCGGCCACCAGGACCTGTCCGGCAACGACCGCGTCGTCGTTGGCCTCTTGTAGGAGCGAGCTTGCTCGCGAATGGGGCCGAATTCGCAGAACGCGGCTCGCTCCTACCTGACATAGCTGCCGCCGAGATCGTCCTCGATGAACGCCTCGATGACGT
>CBDTYP010000388.1:0-3079 GCA_965364645.1 uncultured Gammaproteobacteria bacterium
GCGCCCGCGGACATGAGCAGCAGGGCCTTGTAGATGATGTGGGCGAAGGCGTGGGCGGCGGCGCCGTTCAGCGCCATCTCCGTGCCGATGCCGACGCCGGTCACCATGAAGCCCACCTGGTTGACGATGCTGTAGGCGAGGATGCGCCGCATGTCGTTCTCCAGCAGCGCGTAGATGATCCCGTAGAAGATCATGAAGAGCCCGATGGGCACCAGTATCTCGGTGCCGGGGAACATGCGGATCAGCACGTACACGGCCGCCTTGGTGGTGAAGGCGGAGAGGAACACGGTCCCGCTGAAGGATCCTTCCGGATAGGCGTCCGCCAGCCACGCGGAGATGGGCGGCGCCGCCGCATTCACGAGCACGCCAGCGAGGATCAGCGCGCCGCCGAGCGTGCCCGCGTCGAGCTGCCCGACCGCGATGCCGCCGCCGGACGCGATGTGGGCGATGATACCCGCGAGCAACAGCGATCCGCCGAGCACGTGCACGATGAAGTAGCGCATGGCGACCCGCACCGAGTGCGTGCCCCCCGCGGATGCGATGACCAGCGTGGAGGCGAGCGCCATCACTTCCCAGCAGACGAACAGCGTAATCATGTCCCCCGCGAGCGCGACGCCGACCGCGCCCCCCGCGTAGACGAGCGCGGAGACGAGCTCCAGCGTGCTCTTCTGCCCGAGCGCGAAGAGACCTCCGCCGAAGGCCATCAGCGCGAAGATAATCGCAAAGAGCCGGCCGAGAGAGTCGCTCCTGACGGTCACGAGCGCGTAGTCGAGGAACGGGATCGGCGTGGAGGCGCCGTCCGGCAGCCCCACCACGAGCCAGAGCACCGCGAGCGGGAGACCGAGCACCAGCACCGGGCGCATCCGGCCCACCAGGGGCAGGAGCAGCGCGCCGACCATGAGCACGACACCGGGGGTCAGCGCGCTAACCATCGCCGCCCCCGTTCTCGCTTTCGTCCTCGCCCTCGGCTTGGTAATAGTCGTCGGGGCGCTTCAGAAAGACGCCGAGGGCCTTGGCGACCAGCACCATCGCCATGCACGTGACGAGCCCGTACCAGGCATAGAAGCCGAAGGTGCCGTCGATGCCGAAGAGCGCGTGGGGATGGATGAGCGCATCCGCCAGCACGAGCGCCGCCAGGACGACGCCGCCGCCGATCCAGAGCTTGCGGATCGTCGCCGGGCGCACCAGCCAGTGGAGATCTTTCTCTTGCGGTGTCATGGCGTCGCCACCTGTTCCATGAGCGCGAGCAGCGGATCGGGATTGAAGAACAGCGCGATGGTCCCTGCCGCGGTGATGACCAGCGCGACGACGCAGGGAAGCGGCGCCTCCCGGATCCCGCCGTTGCCCTCCTCCTCGCCCGGGGTTCCGGCGAGGAAGGCGCGCAGTGGGATCGGCATCAGATAGGCGATGTTCAGCAGCGTGCTCGCGATCAGCACCCCTAGCAGGAAGAGGTCCCCCGCCTCGAGGGTGCCGAGCACCAGGTACCACTTGCTCCAGGTGCCACCGAGGGGCGGCAGCCCGATGATGCTCAGCGCCCCGATGAGGAACGCGATCATGGTGATCGGCATGCGCCTGCCGAGGCCGCGCATCTGACTCACCTCGGTCTTATGGGTGGCGACGAGTATCGCGCCTGCACAGAAGAACAAGGTGATCTTGCCGAACGCGTGCATGGCGATGTGCATGCCGGCGCCGATGACGCCCCAGACGTTGACCAGCATGGCGCCGAGCACGACGTAGGAGAGCTGACTCACCGTCGAGTACGCGAGCCGCGCCTTCAGGTTGTCTTTGCCCATGGCCACGAGCGACGCGAGGATGATGGTGGCGGCGGCCACGTAGGCTATCCACTCGCTCGCGCCCGTGTCGGCCAGCAGATCGAGTCCGAATATGTACACGGTCACCTTGAGGATGGTGAAGACGCCGGCCTTCACCACCGCGACGGCGTGAAGCAGCGCGCTCACCGGCGTCGGCGCCACCATCGCCGCCGGCAGCCAGCGGTGGAAGGGCATGAGCGCGGCCTTACCGATGCCGAAGACGTAGAGCGCGAAGAGGACGGCGACGGTACCGGCCGACGCATGGCCCGTGAGAATGCCGCCGGCGGTGAAGTCCAGCGTCCCGGCGAGCGCCCAGGTCCACACGACCGCCACGAGCTGGAGCCCGATGGAGGTGCCGAGCAGGATGCCGAGGTACACGCGCCCTGCTCTCCGCGCCTCCGGTGTGCCGCTGTGGGTAACCAGCGGATAGGTCGAGAGGGTCAGCACCTCGTAGAAAATGAACAGCGTGAACATGTTCGCCGCGAGCGCGATGCCCATGGTGCTCGAGATGGCGACGGCGAAGCACACGTAGAAGCGCGTCTGGTGCTCCTCGTTGTGCCCGCGCATGTAGCCGATGGCGTAGAGCGAGGTCACGATCCAGAGGAAGCTCGCCACCAGCGCGAAGATCATGCCGAGGGGCTCGACGGCGAGCGCGATGGGTAGCCCGGGTAGTGTCTCCACCAGCGCCTGGGCCGGTCGCTCACCCGCCGTCACGTCCGTGTAGATGCCGAGCACGGTGAGGAAGAGTAGCACCGCCGTCGTGAGCGTCACCGCCTCGCGCAGGTTCGGCCACCTGCCGGTGGCGGCGATGAGCAGCGCGCCCACGAGCGGCAGGAGCAGCGCCACCACGAGTGCCCCATTGCCGTCCACGAGGCCATTGACGAGACCGCTCACGGGAAGGCTCCCAGCAACGACGCCGCCGCGCGCTCGGCCACGTCCACGGTGAGCTCGGTATTGATGCCGAAGTAAACATTGGCGGCGATGAGCAGCCACACGGGGACGAGCATCATCGCCGGCGCCTCACGTGCATGGGACTGGATCGACCCGGGTTCCGGATCCCGGAAGTACGCCGCCTCGATGACGCGCCCGCAGTAGACCGCCGCCAGCAGCGAGGTCGCCACCACCGCCGCCGCGATCTGCCACCAGCCCTGCTCGAGCGCGGCCAGCAGGAGATACCACTTGCTGATGAAGCCGACGGTCAGCGGCACGCCGATGAGGCTCAACGCGCCGAAAACGAACGCCGCCATGGTCCAGGGCATGCGCCGGCC
>CBDTYP010000389.1:0-3074 GCA_965364645.1 uncultured Gammaproteobacteria bacterium
CGGTCGTTGTCATCGGCGGCACGAGACGAATGACGTTGCGCAGTCCGCGCGTGCCCCGAATCTGAAAGATCAGGCCGTCGTCGAAGCATTGCCTGAAAATCTTCTCCGCCTGCTCGTTCGCAGGCGTCTTCTTGTCCCGATCCGTCACCAGCTCGATGCCCAGGAGCACGCCCCGTCCACGCACGTCGCCGATCAGATCGAAATCCTCCGCCATGGCGGCGAATGCGTCCCTGATGCGGCGCTCGATGTGTGCCGCCCGGGCGGGCAGATCCTCGTCGACGACGATGTTCAGGCTCTCTTCTCCCGCCGCGCAGAGGATCGGATCGGCGGCATGGGAGCGGGTGGCGAAGTAGCCGTTCTCGACCGCGGTCCGCGCGATCGCGTCGGTCGTGCACACGGCGCTGATGGGCAGGCCGCCGCCGAGGTGCTTGGAGAGGGCGATGATGTCCGGCATGACCCCCTCCTCGTGCTGGAATCCGAACAGCTTGCCGGTCTTCCCGAGCCCCGTCTGTGCCTCGTCCATGATCAGCAACATGTCCCGCTCGCGACAGGCATCCTGCACACGCTTGTAGAAGCCCTCGGGCGGCACGATCACACCGCCCGCGCTCAAGATGGGCTCGCCGATGAAGGCCGCCGGCCGATCGGTGAAGTTCGCGTCGGCCAGCTGAAGACTGGTGTTCAGGCACTGGATGTCGCAGCTCGGAAACTCGAGCCCCAGGGGGCAGCGGTAGCAGTAGGGCGCGAGGATCGCGGATGTGGCCGGGGCGACGACGGCGTGCTTGCCGCGACTCCAGTTGAATGAGAGCGAACGCGTCAGGTACGAGGTAGAGCCGTGCAGTCCGGCGTGCAGGCCGAGGACGTCGGTGCCGCCGGTGGCCTTGCGGGCGAGATCGATGGACGCTTCGATGGAGTCGCTGCCGCTCACGAGGAAGAGTGACCTCTGAAGCGGCTCCGGCAACAGCTTTCCCAGTCGCTCGTGCAGACGCAGGCGCGGCACGTTCAGCAGCGTGTTCGAGGCGTGCATCATCGTATCGAGCGCTGCGCGGATGGCTTTGACCATACGCGGGTGCCGATGGCTGATGGCGCTGCCCATCTGCCCCGACTGGAAGTCGAGATAGGATTTGCCTTCGGTGTCCGTGACCGTGCGCTCGTCGGCCGACGCAAGGATGGGCCGATCTTCCAGCCCGCCCATGTAGCTCGACGGCTCCGTCGGGAATACCCAACGCTCGGAGATCTCGCGTGCTCGCTTTCGATCCATGCTGCCCCCTTCACAGCCCCACACGGCGGCGCGATGGCAAGAGAAAGCACGGATTCTGGACGAATTCTCGGAATCTATACAGTCATCCATCGACGACAGCCGACTAGAGGCCGATGTCGTCCAGTGCCTCCTTTGCCGACCATCGAACGGCGGCGTCCGGATCCTTCAACGCTTCCTCCAGGACCGGTACGGCTTCCAGCCCGATGGCGCCCAACGCCGCAGCCGCCGCTTCGCGTACCCCCGCGTCCGAATCCCTCAAACGATCTCCCAGGGCCGGCGCCGCCGCAGCAGCGTCCGGCCCGATGCCGCGCAAGGCGCTCGCCGCGGACCACCTCACATTCGTGTCCGGGTCCTCGAGTGCTTCCACCAGGGCGGGCACCGCCTCCGGTCCGAAGGCTGACAATGCGCCCGCCGCGGCTCCGCGCACGCCCGTATCGGGGTCCCTCAGCGCACCCGCCAGGGCCGGCACCGCCTCCTTCGCGTCGGAGCCGATGGCGCCCAGTGCGCCGGCCGCCGACCACCGCACGCTCGCATCGGAATCCCGCAACGCTTCCACCAGGGCGGGCGCCGCTGCGCTCGCACCCGGTCCGACGGCCCCCAGCGCGGCGGCCGCGGCCCCGCGTACACCCGCTGCCGGATCCCCGAGGGCGTGAGCGAGGGCCGGCACGCCCGCCCGGGCGTCTGGCCCGATGCCCTGCAAGGCGTTTGCCGCTAGCAAACGCACGCCCGCGCTCCAGTGTCCGAGCGCCTCCGTCAGTGCGGGCACCGCGTCTCGTCCGATAGCACCCAGCGCCGCTGCCGACGCCTTGCGAACGTACGGGGGTGAGACGCTCAAGGAATCCAGGAGGGCCGGCACGGCGGCCTTCGCGTCCGGACCGATGGCGCCCAATGCACCTGCCGCGGACCATCGCACCCGCGTATCCGCGTCGTGCAGCGTCTCAGCCAGTGCGGGCACGGCCGCCTTCGCGCTCGGACCGACGGCCCCCAATGCGGTGGCCGCGGCCCCGCGTACGCTCGCATCCGCATCTCTCAGCGCCTCCACGAGGGCCGGCACCGCGGGCGCCGCGGCCGGGCCGATGCCGACCAGGGCCTCCGCCGCGGCGTAACGCACATCCGCGTTCGCATCCCGCAGCGCCTCGGCAAAGGAGCGAACCTTCTCTTCGACCCCTGGGACGGCCGATTGAGCGTACGAATAGGACTGAATCGCGAGTATGAAAAGAACCGCCGCCGCCGTTATTGCAACGGCCCGCGAGGGTAGGCCGGGCAAACAGAAGAGCAATGACTTATCCGTTATCACGTCTTAAAATTGCCGGCTTGTCGCAGGAGATGAGTAGATTGAAGAAAGTTGGGTTTGTCATTCTTGTCGTATTCGCGGTTGCCGGGGTGATCCTGGCCGGGATGTTGATTTACGGCATCGATCTGCGGAAAACACCCAGTGTCGGCTCTGTGGACACTCAATGGAAGCTGATCGGGGCGGATCACAAGATCGCCGTGGATGCATTCGACGACCCGAAGGTGCAGGGCGTGGCCTGTTTCATCAGTCGTGCTCGGATTGGCGGCGTGACTGGCGCAATGGGCCTGCGCGAGGACACGTCCGATATGTCTGTTGCGTGCCGGCAGATTGGCCCGATTCGATTCCTGGAGCCTATAGAGAACGGAGAGAAGGTATTCAAGGAACGCCGCTCAGTCCTCTTCAAGACCCTGCAGGTGGTGCGCTTCTACGATGCCGAGCGGCGAAGTCTCATCTACCTCGGGTACAGCGACAAGATCGTCACCGGATCGCCGAAGAACTCGATCTCCGCCGTGCCGTTGGAGA
>CBDTYP010000390.1:0-3066 GCA_965364645.1 uncultured Gammaproteobacteria bacterium
GCCGCCCCCGAGGGGAGCCCCCTCGTCTCCGCCGCCTTCAGCGGCGACGAGCAGCTCGGCTTCGTGTTTCTCAACTCCGACATCGTCAACGCCACCGGCTATTCCGGTAAGCCCATCCACGTCCTCATCGCCATGGACATGGACGGCGTCATCCAGGGCGCGCGGATCGTCGAGCACTCCGAGCCCATCGTCCTCATCGGCATCCCGGAGAAACGCATCACGGGATTCCTCGATGCCTTCATAGGGCTCAACGTCGTCAAGCTCGTCCAGGACAACAATGACGATCACGACATCGACATCGTGAGCGGCGCGACGGTCACCGTCATGGTCATCGACGACAGCGTGGTGCGCTCCGCCATCCGCGTCGCGCGGGCCTACGGCCTCGGCGGGCTTGCATCCGAGCAGGCGATGCCCACCGGTCCCAAGGCCTCCATCAACATGACGGCCCCGGCGCTCACCGAGGACTGGATCGCGCTCATCGGCGACGGCTCGGTGCGCCGCCTCAAGCTCACGCTCGACGACGTCAACCGCGCCTTCGAGGAGGAGGGTGACGCCGAAGCCATTGCGCGCCCGGAAACCGGCGACCCGGGCGAGGTCTTCATCGAGCTCTACGCGGCGCTGGTGTCCATCCCCACCATCGGCAAGAGCGTGCTCGGCGACGGCGAGTACCGCAATCTCACCAAGCGCCTGAAGCCCGGCCAGCAGGGGATCCTGCTGGCGGCAGACGGGCGCTACTCCTTCAAGGGCTCGGGCTATGTGCGTGGCGGCATCTTCGATCGCTTCCAGCTCATCCAGGGCGACAACTCCATCCGTTTCCGGGATCGCGATCACAAGCGCCTGCGCAAGGTCGCGGGGGAGGGCGCTCCGGATCTGAACGAGGTCGATCTCTTCTATATCCCCGAGGATGCCGAGTTCGACGGGGCGAAGCCCTGGCGCCTGCAGCTGCTGGTGAGCCGCGCCACGGGCCCCACCAGCAAGGCCTTTACGACCTTCGACCTCGCCTACCAGCCGCCGGAGAAGTATCTCGAGTTCGAGGAGTTGGTGGCGCCCCCGCCATCGGAAGCATCCGCGCCCCAGTCGGACATCGAACGCTCGGTCCTCTGGAAGACCATGTGGGAGCGGAAGATCCCCGAGGTCGTCGTGCTGATGGTGGCGCTCACCGTACTGACCTTCATCTTCTTCTTCCAGAACTGGCTCGTGAAGCGCCCCAAGCTCTCCGAGCGCATCCGCATCGGGTTCCTCATCTTCACGCTCTTCGGCATCGGCATCTACGCGGGCGCCCAGCTCTCGGTCGTGAACATCATGACGGTGTTCAGCGCGCTCATCGGCGGCTTCGACTGGGCGTACTTCCTGATGGAGCCCCTCATCTTCATCCTCTGGGGATCGGTGGCCATCTCGCTGCTCTTCTGGGGCCGCGGCGCGTTCTGCGGCTGGCTCTGCCCGTTCGGCGCGCTGCAGGAGCTCTTGAACCGCATCGCGAAGGCGATCCGCATTCCCCAGTACCGCCTGCCCTGGGCGCTCCACGAGCGGCTCTGGCCCATCAAGTACATCCTCTTCCTCGCGCTCTTCGGCGTCTCGCTCCACTCCCTCTCGCTCGCCGAGCAGATGGCGGAGGTCGAGCCCTTCAAGACCGCCATCGTGCTGAACTTCGTTCGCGAGTGGCCCTTCGTGGTCTTCGCGGTGGCACTCCTCGCCGCCGGGCTCTTCATCGAGCGCTTCTACTGCCGCTACCTCTGCGCGCTCGGCGCCGCGCTCGCCATCCCCGCGCGCATGCGCATGTTCGAGTGGCTGAAGCGCTACCCGGCCTGCGGCACGCGCTGCCAGCGTTGCGCCAACGACTGCATGGTGCAGGCGATCCACCCCGAGGGGCATATCAACCCCAACGAGTGCCTCTACTGCCTGCACTGCCAGCAGCTCTACTACGACGACCATCAGTGCCCCGTGATGATCGAGAAGCGGCTCAAGCGCGAGCGACAGGCGGCGCGCACGAGCGCGGACGCCGGCGCGCAGATCGCCAACATCCTCACCGAGATCCGCGGCGATCGCGGCGCCAACCCGGGAGACACGAAATGATTTTCCAAAGGCCTCCGGCCGTTCTCAAGCCGGAACATCGATTCCGTTACACCTCAGGCAAACTCGGGAGGACCCGAAGATGACTACATCGAAGAAAACCGGCGACGAAATCACTCGTCGTCAAATGCTCGGCCGCTCCGCCACCGTCACAGCGTTGACCGGGGCGAGCGTGCTCACCGGCGTCGGCGCCGGCGCGGCGCTTGCGCCACGTTCCGCCGCTGCCGCCAACGACGCCCACGTGGGCCCGGGCGATCTGGACGAGTACTACGGCTTCTGGAGCAGCGGCCAGACCGGGGAGGTGCGCATCGTCGGCGTGCCGTCCATGCGCGAGCTGATGCGCATCCCCGTGTTCAACCGCTGCAGCGCGACCGGCTGGGGCCAGACCAACGAGAGCCTCAAGGTTCTCCGCGAGAAGATGCTCCCCGAGACCAAGGCGTTCCTCGAGACCCGCGGCATGACGTACTTGAACGGTGACGCCCACCATCCCCACATGTCGTTCACCGACGGCACCTACGACGGGCGTTATCTCTGGATCAACGACAAGGCCAACACCCGCGTCGCCCGTATCCGTTGCGATGTGATGAAGTGCGACAAGATGATCGAGGTCCCGAACGCGGCGGACATCCATGGGCTCCGCCCGCAGAAGTACCCGCGCACGGGCTACGTCTTCGCGAACGGCGAGCACCGCATCCCGATCCCCAACGACGGGCGCGATCTCGACGACCCGAAGAAGTACAGCGCCATCTTCACCGCCATCGACGGCGACGAGATGGAGGTCGCGTGGCAGGTCATCGTGGACGGCAATCTCGATAACTGCGATGCTGACTACCAGGGCCTCTACGCCGTCTCCTCCTGCTACAACAGCGAAGGCGGCGTGAACCTCGGTGAGATGACCTCGAGCGAGCAGGACTGGGCGGTGGTCTTCGACATCAAGCGCATCGAGGCCGCGGTCAAGGCCGGCAAGGCCAAGATGATGGCCGGCGTGCCGGTGCT
>CBDTYP010000391.1:0-3050 GCA_965364645.1 uncultured Gammaproteobacteria bacterium
GCCACTGGGGCATGCGCTCGCGCAGATGGCTCTGGATGGAGTTGGCGAGCTCCTGGAAAAAGGTGCTGGTCGTACGCCCACAGCCGGGACATGCCGTCACGAGCGGCGTGAACGGACGCAGTTTCATGGTCTGGAGCATCTCCTGGGCGACGATGACCTCCCGGGTGCGATCGCCGCCGGGCTCCGGTGTCAGCGAGACCCGGATGGTGTCGCCGATCCCCTGCTGCAGAAGAATGCCCATACCGGCGGTCGAGGCGACGATGCCCTTGGATCCCATGCCGGCCTCGGTGAGCCCCAGGTGCAGGGCGTGATCGCTGCGCCTGGCGAGCTCGGAGTAGACCGCGACCAGATCCTGCACCCCGCTCACCTTGCAGGAGAGCACGATGCGATCCCGTGGCAGCCCCTGAGCCTCGGCCGCCTCGGCGCTGGAGCATCCAGGGGATCCGCGCGGCGCGCGTTCTCGTCCATCATGCGGGTGAGCAGGCCCGGATCCAGGCTGCCCCAGTTGACGCCGATGCGTACCGGCTTGCCGTACTCGATGGCGGATTCCACCATGGATGCGAACTGGGTGTCGCGCTTCTTGCCGAAGCCGACGTTGCCGGGATTGATGCGGTACTTGGCCAGCGCCCGGGCGCAGTCGGGATACTCGCCGAGGAGCCGGTGGCCGTTGTAGTGGAAGTCGCCCACCAGGGGCACGCGGCAGCCCACGTCGTCCAGTCGCGCCCGGATCTCCCCTACGGCGGCAGCGGCCTCCGGTGTATTGACGGTGATCCGCACCAGCTCGGACCCCGCCCGGGCCAGCGCCTCGCTCTGATCCGCCGTCGCCGCCGCGTCGGCGGTATCGGTGTTGGTCATGGACTGGACGACAATAGGGGCACCACCGCCGATGGTGACCGGGCCGACGGACACGCCGACGCTCTCGCGGCGCTCGAAAGGAAGAGGAACGGACATGGTGGCTGCTTGCTCCGGGCTCAACCGGTTAAGAGTCTAACGGGCACTTGACCTGTGTCAAGGATGTTCCCGGCGCCCCGGTCCAGCTCGCGCATGGCCTCCAGGAGCACGCGCGCGCTCGGGCGCCTCGCATCCGACAGCGTACGTCCGCGCCACTCGAGCAGCATCACGCAGGCTTCCTCCAGCGGCAGGCGAGAATAAGCGTTCTCGGTCGCGTAGTGGATGAACTTGAGCGCCATGAAGCCATTGAACCACTGGAAGAAGCGTTTCCTGAAGCTCGCCCGACTCGCGGAATGCGAGAGGATCTCCCCGTGCTTGCCGTCGACTCCGCGGGCAGCGAGAAACACTTCCATCGTTTTCGAAAGCGACGAACGGTCAAGCAACTCGCCGGGGGGCATCTCGTAGTAGTCATCAACACCCGCGACCAGCTCGGCGAGATCGCGGAACACGAGCGGATTGTAGGTCAGCCAGGGATCATCGGGATTCGCGAGGCGGCCGTTCACGGCCCGCCCGGTGCCGAACGGCGTGCGGGTGGATGGACGCACGTCCGGTACAACCCGCGTCCCGTTGTTCTCGGTGACACCGCCGACGGCCATCAACTTGTTGAGAAAGTAAAAGTCCTCTCCGGCCTTGCGTCGATTCATACCTCCGTGACGCGTGTAGGCGTCACACCGAACCGCGAAGCAGGATCCTACCGTGTAGTGAGCGTAAGGCGTGCCCGCATGCTGCAATCCGTGCCGGTAGTAACGCAGAAACAACTCGTAACTGATGATCGCCTGGTAGAGATCTTCCTCGTGCGGGCCACTCAGCGGATGTTCGAAGTACACGGTACACGCGCGAGTATCGGGATGGCGACGAAAATGCGACTCCAATGCTATGAGGTAGTCATTGTCACAGGTACAGTCGGCATCGAGGCTCGCGATGATGCCGTCCGGGTTGCGTGCGGCGAGAAAGTCCGCCACGGCGTTATCCATGCCGATCTTGCGTGCCAGACCCACGCCCGCGTGGCGCGCGGGTAAGCGGGGGAAGTTCAGGGTGCGGACGCGGAATCGCGGATCGTCGCGCCGGTCCCAGCGTGTGCGCACCGCGTCGATGGTTGCCTGGTTCCGGCGACGCACGTCATCGTCATCACTCTCTGACGCATTCATTATCAGCAGGATCTCCACCGCGCCCCGTGGCCGCTCACATTGCCATAGGCTTTCCAGCACCGGCGCCAGGTCCGGTTCGTCGTAACAGGGGATGACGACGACGAGACTCAGATCGGTGGACACGGCGGCATCGGTCGAATCGGAAGCAATACCCTGACGCCGCAGGTAAGCGCGAAGATGATCCAGTCGAGATTGAAAGGCCGGCAGACTGGTCAAGAGCTTCTCTACTCGTCCACGAACTTCGTGTGCACGACGAGGCTGTCATCGTCCAGATGGACGATGGCATACGCGGCCGGGCCGTGGGCGTATGGCATCGGCGACACGTTCACGAAGTCCGGGCCGATCTGGTGGGCCGTGCTCGGCAGCGCGGAGAACGGGATGCCGCGCCAGCTGCCCGAGACCGGGCGGTGCACGTGGCCGAAGAACAAGTGGCGAATGTTCGCCGACTGATCCAGAACCTGTGCGAACGTGTCGATTCCCTCGAGCTTGATGTTGTCCATGCTGGGGATGCCGATGTCGAAGGGCGGGTGGTGCATGAACAGATAGACGGGCCGCGACCCCGCTTCACGCAGGCGCGCGGCGAGCCATTTGCGGCGCTTCTCGCAGCAGATGCCTGTTCTATTGCCCTCGTCCAGGGTGTCCAGAAAAAGAAAGCTGCCCTCGTCGGTATCGATCTGAGACTGCACGAAGCCGTTCTCGTCCCTGGGCGCATCGGAGAAGACGTCGAGGAAGGGCCCGCGCGCGTCGTGATTGCCGAGCATGAGGTGATGGGGGATCGCGAGATCCTCCAGGATCTCTCGCAGCAACTCGTAGGCTTCGGGTTCGCCGCGATCGGCGAGATCACCCGTGAACACGCAGAAGTCCATGTCTTCGCGATGCCGGTTCATATCCGCGATGCAGCTGGCCAGCCGCTCGGCGGGGTCCAGATCGTGCACGCGCGCATCCGGCGCC
>CBDTYP010000392.1:0-3040 GCA_965364645.1 uncultured Gammaproteobacteria bacterium
TGTATATCCTCGACGAGCCGACCACGGGACTGCACTTCCACGACATCGAGCAGCTGCTGCGGGTGCTGCATCGGCTGCGCGACCACGGCAACGCGGTGGTCGTCGTCGAGCACAATCTGGACGTCATCAAGACCGCCGACTGGATCGTGGACCTGGGGCCGGAAGGCGGTGACGGCGGCGGGCAGATCCTCGTGACCGGGACGCCCGAGGAGATCGCCGCCCACGAGGGCTCGCACACGGGACACTTCCTCGCGCGAGTTCTGGCGCGGGGAACGAACGCCGTGGAGCACGACGACGCACAATACCAACACATGAAAACGGAGCGATTGCCATGACAGCTTTGATTTGCGGTTCGATTGCCTATGACAACATCATGGTGTTCCACGATCGCTTCAAGAATCACATCCTGCCGGACAAGGTGCACGTGCTGAGCGTGTCGTTCCTGGTGCCCGAGATGCGCAAGGAGTTCGGCGGCTGTGCCGGAAACATCGCGTACAACCTCAAACTCCTCGGCGACGAACCGCTGCCCATGGCGACGGTCGGCAAAGACTTTCCCCGCTACGGCTCGTGGATGGACGAGTGCGACATCAATCGTCGCCATGTCTCCATGGTCGACTCGGAGTTCACAGCGCAGGCATTCATCACGACGGATCTCGACGCGAATCAGATCACGGCCTTTCATCCCGGCGCCATGAACATGTCGCACCTGAACGACGTGACCGAGGCCGAGGGCGTCACGATCGGCATGGTGTCGCCGGATGGGCGCGAGGGCATGATCCAGCACGCGAGTCAGTTCGCCGAGTCGGACGTTCCCTTCATCTTCGATCCGAGTCAGGGTCTCCCCATGTTCGACGGCGATGATTTGCGCCGTTTCATCGATCAGGCGACATGGCTCGCGGTGAACGACTACGAGTGGGAGCTCATCCACGATCGCACCGGATTGAGCGAGAGCGAAGCCCAGGAGATGCTGAGCGCGCTCATCATTACCCGCGGCGCCAAGGGCTCGGAGATACACGCGGACGGGAAGTGCATCGAGATCCCGGCGGCCAAGCCCGCCGAGACCGCCGACCCCACGGGCTGCGGCGACGCCTATCGTGCGGGTCTGCTCTACGGACTCATGAACGATCTCGACTGGGAGACGACGGGCCGCATCGCCTCGCTCATGGGCGCCATCAAGATCGAGTGCCACGGCACCCAGAATCACCGCTTCCAGATGTCGGACTTCGAGGCCCGTTTCCAGGAGAGCTTCGGCCGCGGCATCTGATCAGAGGTCATGAGATCCCGTAGGTTGGGCTGAGCGAAGCGAAGCCCAACATTAAAGGCGCACACGAAGGATTCGCAATATGCACAAGAGTCGACTCGGAGCCATCGTCATCGATTGCGAGACCGATGACATCGGCGAGGCAGAATCATTCTGGAGCCAGGCCCTCGGCTGCGACGCCGAGCGCTCAGAGGACGCCGCGAACGAGAACTACGTCAAGTTCCTGACGCCGGAGGGCGAAATCGGGATTCTACTGCAGAAGGTCGGGCACCCGAGCCGGGTGCATCTCGACATTGAGACCGACGATATCGAAGCCGAGGCAGAGCGGCTGGAGAAGCTGGGTGCGAAGAAGGTCAAGCGCCTGCCCCGCTGGTGGGTCATGGAAGCGCCGAGCGGACAGCGCTTCTGCGTCGTCAATCCCCAGCGCAGCACTTTCAAAGAAGATGCCAATCGGTGGGGCTGATGTGTGATTGTTTCAACTTGATCTGGCTGACGCTGTAAGAAGATCTAGAATCCAAAGACAACGTTTCGCCCGTAATTTGGCATTCGCGGCTGCAATACTCGAGCGGGTAATCTCGACCCTGAAGAGACATTCAAGCTCGCACATGATGATGTTCGTTTTCGAGGGTTTCTCAGGCAAACGACTTGCGAGTAGTATGAATGTCCTGGAAGAAGGGCTTTACGGATTCTGGTGGTTTCGCGGATGTCCAACGGCGTCGCAAAGTGGTTGACGCGAATTGGCCTCGACAGGTACATCGAGGTTTTCGCTGAGAACGATATCGACTGGGAGCTCCTGCCCGAACTCGACCAGGAGACCCTGAAAGAGATCGGTATTACCTCGGCCGGACATCGTCTGCGCATTCTGAAATCGATCAGGTCGTTTCAATCCGAGTCCAGTGACATCGATCTCAGAGAAGAAAGGTCATCTGTTCCCTCGATATCAACTGCCGAGCAGACTGAAGCGGAACGCCGTCAGTTGACGGTGATGTTCTGCGACTTGGTGGGCTCGACTTCGCTCGCTGAGCGGCTCGATCCCGAGGATTTCCGCGACATCATCCGCAGCTATCAGGATGCGGGCGCGGGTGCGATCTCACGGTTTGAAGGCTACGTTGCCCGGTACGTGGGCGATGGACTCCTCGTCTACTTTGGCTTCCCCCGTGCGCACGAGGACGACGCCGAGCGAGCGGTACACGCCGCGCTTGGCATCATAGCCGCCATGGACAGGCTGAGCTCTCGTCTGGGGCAGACGCTCGAGGTTCGGATCGGCATCGCCACGGGACACGTTGTCGTCGGCGACATCGTTGGCGATGGAGCCGCGCAGGAGCAGACAGTTATCGGCGAGACGCCCAACTTGGCGGCACGGTTGCAGGGCTTGGCCGATCCGAATTCCGTCGTCATTGCGGCCAGCACACGTGACCTGATCGGAGAACAGTTCCAGTTCGAGGACCTCGGTTTTCAGACACTGAAGGGAATATCAGACGCGGTGCAGGCATGGCGAGTTTTGGGTGAACGGGCCGTCGAGAGCCGCTTTGGTGCGGCGCATGCAGGTCGACTCACGACGTTCGTCGGACGGGAGCAGGAAGTCGAGTTGCTGCTCGAGCGGTGGCGCCGAGCGCGGGCGGGTGAAGGGCAGGTCGTGCTGCTTTCCGGCGAGGCCGGGATCGGAAAGTCTCGAATCACGGAAACCCTTCGTAGCCGACTGAACGAGCAGGATTACACTCGTGTCCAATACCAGTGTTCCCCACATCATGCGAATAGCCCCCTCTACCCGGCGATTCA
>CBDTYP010000393.1:0-3029 GCA_965364645.1 uncultured Gammaproteobacteria bacterium
GGCGTGTTCAACCGCCGCCCGGAATACGTCGCAGGCTGGGAACAGGTCTATGTGCCGTTCGCCGAGCCGGACAATGACGGATGGACGCTTGCAACGTCAGGCACGACCTCGGCGAGCATCGGATCGAGCGATGGCCTGCTCACGGTGAGCACCACCGGCGCCGGCACGCGAATGTATCAGGTGTCGCCGACCTCGATGGGAGAGCGAACGCGGGCCTTGGCGGTGGTGGATGTCTCGAGCGGGGTTGCGACCGTGGAAGTCATCCACGACGACGGCACCGATCGAATCAACGTGAAGGTCACGATCGATTCATTAGGCGTGGTGCGACTCTACCGCAACCCGCTCACACTTGCGGCCACGCTAACTGCGGTGACGCTGCCTGCCGAGGTGCTGCTCGAGGTCGACACCGGCACCGCAAAGGTCTGGGCGCGTGGGTGGGACTCGTCCGAGATCCAGACCTGGGAGCAGAGCGCTTCGACCGCGGTGACAGACACCGGCGGGGCCAGTGGCACCGGTCTTGTCGAGTTCGGCTGCGACGGTGTGAGCAACGATTTTGCGGACTGGCACACCTTCGCCTATGCGGCCGGCGTGGAGGCCGGGGAGAGCCTGATCGATCAGTCCTACCCCGATGACCTGCACCCCTTCCCGGTGCCCGCCGAGGCCGATGGGACGCTGTACCTCACCGATGGCGTGCGGGTGTACGCCGCGGATGGCCCGGGTGTCTCCCAGCATGAGTGGCTGATCTCGACGCGATACGACTACCCGATCGAGCGCGTGCTCCCGACGGTGAGCCCTTCGCCCGCGCTCGGATGGCGCAGCGCCACCACCACGGCCGGCATGGCGGTGGCCTGGAAACTTGCGGACGTATATGAGTCGGCACTCACCCACGCGATGGTCTACATAGACGGGATCAACTGGCGTCAAGCGCAGCTCCAGAGCTACAACCCGGGGACCTCTTCCTGGGTGGATCTCTTCGAGATTCAGGCGTACATCGAGGTCGAGTATTCGCGGCTCGGGAGGATGATCTATCCGGACGGAAGCAACACGAGCGGCGAGTATCTGCACTTTGGTGAGGCCATCGGCGGACACTTCGAGTTCTCGTCAACCAAGGTGCGCAAGGTGACCCACCACACGTCCGGCGCGCTCATCGGCGGTGCGGATACGGCGCAGCCCTACATTTACTGCGAGGACATCGACGACACCGAGCCTAGCAGCGGCACGGGTAAGCTCTGGCTGACGCGGGTGTGCCTTGTATTGGCGCCCCAGAATATCGCCGCGCTGCGACTCCAGATCAATGATGACGCGTCACCCGTCGCCCCTCCGGACGGCTACTTTACGATCGGGTCACTGTTCTATGGGTCCGCGCAGCTCTTCGGGACTGACTACTCATTTGGCCGCACCGTCACCATCGAGGCCAACACGGAGATCACCACGGCCCGCGATGGCCGCCGCCGGTCCCGCGTCAATGGCCCGCCGCGCCGGTCGGTGACCTTCGCGTTTCCGGCCATCGACACCACGCGGTTCTCGGACGTGGATACGCCGGACCTGATCCAGACTTGGGAATACAGCGCGATCACCCAGGACGAGTACATTGCCCGCGACGAGCCCGTGAAGCTCCCCGGGATCCTCGAGTACTGCGACGGCCCAGACAAGCCGGTGGTCTACCTGCCGCGGGTGGACCGCCCCGCGTCCATCATCGGCACCGACGCGGCGATCCTGCACAAAGCCCGCGGCGCCTTTCTCGGCCGGCTTACCTCACCGGTGACGCTCACCCAGGTAGCGGGCGACGAGAGCAAAGATGAAGTCCTCTCGATCGGCTCGCTCACCCTTGAGGAGGAGGTCTAACGATGGCTCGGCCACTGACACCCGCGGAGCTCACCGCCGGCCGCCCGCTATGGCTGCTAGAGGTGTCGTGGCTCGGCCGGGTCTTCCGGTGGGCATCCGAGCTGCCGGGCGGAGACCTGCTCCAGCTCACCGCGGCGGATGGCACCACGATCGAATACCGCGGCGGCCTGGACATCGCTTGGATCTCGTCGTTCGCGCTCTTTGACGAGTCGCCGGCACCGCCGGTGCTCTCCATTGACCTCTACTTCGCGGACCTCGAGGACGTGCCTGCGCGCATCGCGGAAGGGCACGATCTGTCCACGATGACCGCGACCCTCTACCGCTGGGCGGTGGGTATGAGCCACGCCGACCGGCGGCCGATCTTCTTCGGGGAAGCGAGGGATCCGTCGTATGGCTCGGTCGATGAGCCGGTGTCGGTTAGCTTCGAGGCGCCGCTCTATCGCGACGGCGCGGTGTGGCCTGACGGCAAACTGTCCACCGACCAGATCGCCGTGGACGCCGACCTAGCGGATGGGTCGCCCTACCCGGTGGTCTTCGGGGCGCCGGGGTACGATCTCAATGAGGCCAGCCCTACCAGCCAGGGCGCCGGGTCGCCTCTGCTCCCGTATGACAACACAAACCGCTACCTGCTCGCCGGAATCCACTATGGCACCACGCCCGGCAGCCTCTGGAATGCATCGACCAACTCGATCGTGACGGCTACCTCGGACACCGTGGCCGACCTCCAGGGACGGCGGGTGCTGCGGTATCGGGTGTCTAGCGCGCCGAACTGGGACGCCGGGGCATCCTGGGCGCTGTCCTACAGTGGCGACGGTTACGGAGCGGGAGACCTGCTCACCTTGTGCGCGCGGCAGTCGACGCTCCGGGTGGACCTCTCGCGCCTTGAGGTGGTCGCGCCGTACCTGAATGCGTGGAAACTCTCCGGCTACATTGACGAGGCCGTCCAGCCCTGGGACTGGGCGCTGCGGCAGGTGGTGCCGCTACTTCCGGTGTCCGCCTACTTCACGGATCAAGGCGTCGCGCTGCGGGTCTGGAATGACCGCGCTACCGCGGCCGATGCGCTCGCGAGCCTGTCGACCTCGCAGGGGCTTTGCCGGGTTGGCCCGGTGCAGTACGAGAGCGGCGAGCTGATCAATGAGATCACCGTCAGGTTTGCCCCGAAGCTCGACGGGGACTACCAGCGC
>CBDTYP010000394.1:0-3027 GCA_965364645.1 uncultured Gammaproteobacteria bacterium
CCGGTCAACTCCCGGGTGCACGCGGAGCTCCTGCGCCTCGCCTACGAGAACATGGTGGACGGCAGACGCGCGGAGATATCGCCGACCCCGACCCACGTCGAGTTCGCGGCCCACATCGGCACCCACCGCGAAGCGGTGACCAAGGAGCTCAACAAGATGCGCAAAATGGGACTCGTGGAGCGCATGGGACGCACGCTCGTGGTCCACGACGTCACCGCCATCGAGCATCTGAGCCGCGGCGCGCGTGCGCAGTAGCGCGGCGGGCGAACTCGCCAACTACCCGGGGTAATCACCCCAGATAGCAGGTCATGACCTTCTGCGACTCGCCCGCCCTGATAGCCAGATACTTCTCGTAGAACGAGTTGTCGATTCGGCGCAGGGATCTCTTCGTATTATCCAAGCGATAGCGGCGCCGGTGGGAGGGGCCGCCGTTGTAAACGGCGTAGGTCGCCCGGACCAGCGCGTCGGGGATGCCGCGCTTGTCCTCACCCTTGCGGATCGCATAGTGGGTCAGATAGTGAGCGAGTATGTCCGCGCCGGCGCGCGCGTTGTAGCCGATGTCCTCGGTGAGATCCGTGATGTCGTAGAAGCCCCGCCACGCGTTCGGGTCCACCTGCATCATGCCGAGCGCGCCCGTGACCGATCGAAGCGTCTTCACCTCGCCTTCTCGTCGCTCGAACTGGCGCCAGCAGCTCTCCTTCCAGGCGGTGGCGAGCACGAGATCGTGGAAGAGCTGCTCGTGCTTCTCCGGCACCTTGCCCTTGCTCATGGTGAGCGCGGAGGTCTGGGTCAGGAGATCCTCCGCCAGGGGCAGGTATCCCTTGGCGTTCTTGTAGTCCGGCACCCAGCGATTGAGCTTGATCACCAGCAGCGGATCCACCCGGGCAGTCGCCCATGCCGCGGGGAGGATGGCGTCGAGCCACCACGCCCCGCCGTCTCGCTGGGGCGGCGCGATGGCGTCGCCCAGGCCCATCAGCGAGCGTAGCTCCGGGTCGACCTCGAGGCTCCGCGCCAGGGGGTCGTCCTGTGCCGCCGGCGCGATGATGCGGGCCATGCGGCGCAGACCATCGGCGCTGAGATCGAGGCCGGCGCCGGGGCCGAGATCCTGGATGCCCTGCAGCGCATCGGCGGCGGCGATGAAGCTCAGGTACTGGAGCGCGCTCTCCCCGGGCAGCCCCGTGTGCATCTCCCGCAGCACCGGCGCCAGACGATCCCAGGTGCGCGCGAAGAGCGCGGGCACCGGGTCCGGGCCCTCCGGCGCCGTGGCGAGGATAGCCGCGATGTCGTAGCGGGCCGAGAGCAGCACGTCGAAGAGTTCGCCCCGGGTCGCGTCCCGAGTCGTTTCCCGGGCCGACGCCTTGACCACATAGGTGAGGAAAGCGTCCCACTGTTGCCACGATTGCTGCCACCGAACGAGCTCGTCTTCGCTGAGCACCGGCTCGGACGCGGGCGCGGCCGCGGGCACGTCCGGGATATCGATGCGCGCCGTCAGCGTGACGGCGTCGGCCTCGACGCCCACCGCCGTCACTGCCAGGGAGTCGACGATGCCCTGGCTGCGTCCGGCGTCCCCCGGCGACAGCATCAAAGGCAGCAGCGCCCGGATGTCCGCGAGGGGCTCTGCGAGATTCACCGTCAGGGTGTCCAGGCGCGGATGCACGTGATCCGATACCCAACCCCAGAGGACGCCCGTCAACGAGGCGGGCTCCCCGTCCTCGTCGAGCATGCGGGAATCCACGGTCCGGAAGCGCGCGCGAGGCGACTGGCCGTCCAACTCGGCCCGCTGATCGGTCTCGATGAATCCCGTCCAGTCCACCAGCACCAGACACTGGGTGCCGATGGCCGTCGCCACCCGGGCGCGCGCGGCGCTGCGCACACGCAGCAGTCCATCTACACCGCGCACCTGGGGGTCAGAGAGAATCAGGTAGTTGCATCCGGAGCCGTCCTTGAGCGCCGTCAAGGATTCTTCCGGGCCGGTGAAGAGCTCGTTGACGAGGACCCGCCGTACGAGCGCGTTGTCGAAGCGCAGGGGCAGCGTTACTTCCTTCGCCGCGGCGAGCTCGCCGGCGAGGAGCGTCACGGCGAGCACCATCAGGATCGTGGCCCGCTTCATCGGGGACGATCAGAACGCGCGTTCGGTTCTCGAGCCGGGGGTCTTGTCGGGACCCAGGCAGACGCCGAGAAGCACGACCGCGAGCAGGCAGCTGATGAGGGCGGCTAAGAACACGGTCTCCGACCAGGCCACCCAGAGCAGCAGCGGCGTCCCCGCCATCACGACCCCGCACAGCGTCACACCCACCGTCCTCAGGCGACCCACCAATGCATCGACATCGAAGAACATGATCGCAGTCTAGCCCGGAAGCGGCGGTCGATGAACAAACGAAAAAAAACCCCCTTCCCCGGCTCGGGGAAGGGGGCTCCAACGGGGGCTCAAGCGATCCAGAAGGGCCGGGCGGCCTCCGCGCGGGCGGCCCTGGGGCTCACGCCGATGTCCCGGAGCATGTCCGCGGGCAGCGCCGCCAGATGCCGGCGTTGGCGGGCGCGCTCGCGCCACAGGCGGATGACGGTCCAGGTCTGTGCGAATGTACCGGACACCGTGGTGTGCCGGAGCGCGAACCGATTTCTAAGTGCTGATGTGGTCATGGCTGTTCTCCGTTCACTGTTGATTTTGCATGGGGTAGAAGCTTTCGACGGGTGCAGGATCGCCCAAGCCGTGTTGACTGACAAACGGATTGTTTTTAGCCTATGGCTTAGCTTTTTTTAGTCACTGGGGATCCGCCATGGCCACGAGACTGCCGCCCTTGAATGCTCTCCGGGCCTTCGAGACCTCCGCCCGCTGCGGAGGATTCACGAGCGCCGCCAGAGAGCTCCACGTCACCCCTGCCGCGGTCAGCCACCAGATCAAGTCCCTGGAGTCCCACCTGGGCGTCGAGCTGTTCCGGCGCCTGCCGAGGGGGCTGCAGATCACCGAGGCCGGCAGGCAGCTGCTGCCCAATCTGACCATGGGCTTCGATCACTTCGCCCGCGCGG
>CBDTYP010000395.1:0-3021 GCA_965364645.1 uncultured Gammaproteobacteria bacterium
ACCATGACCACCATGGACGTCATCACCCACCACGGCGGCCGGCCTGCCAACTTTCTCGAGATCGGCGGCGAGGCTTACACCAAGGCCAAGCCCGCCCTCGAGCTGGTGCTGGACAACCCGAACGTGAAGAGCCTCGTCGTGAACTTCTGCGGCGCCTTCGCCCGCACCGACGTCATGGCCGAGGGCGTCATCGACGCCTGGCAGGCGCTCGCCCCGGACATCCCCGTGTTCTTCAGCGTGCACGGCACCGGCTCCGAGGAGGCCGTCGCCATGCTCGAGGAACGCCTCGGCGTTACGCCCTTCAACACCATGGACGAGGCCATCGTCGCCGCCATCGACGCGGGCGGGGGCCCGTCGTGATCATCCGGGGCAACGAGACCATGCTCGTGCAGGGCATCACCGGGCGCCAGGGCACCTTCTGGACCGAGCGCATGCAGGAGTACGGCAGCCGCATCGTCGCCGGGGTGAACCCGAAGCGCGCCGGCGAGACCCATTGCGGTGTGCCCGTCTACGCGAGCGCGACCGCCGCCGCCGCGGATCACGCCATCGATGCCTCCGTGCTGTTCATCCCGCCGCTGGCGGTCCGCGCGGCCGCCCTCGACGCCATCGAGGCGGGCGTGAAGAAGCTCGTGATTCTCACCGAGCACATTCCCGTGCAGGATGTCATGTACTTCTTGTCCGCGGCCCGCGCCAACGGCACCACCGTGGTGGGTCCGAACACGGCCGGACTCGTGACCCCCGGCGAGTGCTTCGCGGGCTTCATGCCGGCGTTCAGCGAGAGCATCTTCCGCCCCGGATCCATCGGCGTCATCTCCCGCAGCGGCAGCCTCGGCACCCTCATCTGCCTGAACCTCGTTCAGGCCGGCTACGGCGAGTCCGCCTTCGTCGGCATCGGCGGTGACCCCATCATCGGCACCACCACCCGGGACGCGCTCGTGGCCCTGGACGAGGACGAGCAGACCCGGGCGGTCGTCATGGTGGGCGAGATCGGCGGCGCCATGGAGGAGGAGGCCGCCGAGTACGCCGCCGGCATGGACAAGCCGGTCGTGGCCTTCATCGCCGGCCAGGCGTCGCCTCCGGGAAAGAAGATGGGCCACGCCGGCGCTATCGTGATGGGCGATCAGGGCACCTATGCCTCCAAGCGCCGGGCCCTGGAGAGTGCCGGCGTGCGCGTGCTCGATACGCCGTCGGACGTGGGCGGCGCCATTGCCCAGATGGGCAATTTGGGCGTCATCGCGTCCTGAGACGACCGACAGGCCGGGCCTCCTGAATAATGCGAGCCATTCAGGTCAGACGATACGGCGGTCCCGAGGAGCTGGTGGGATGGGAGCTCGGCACGCCCGATCCGGCCCCGGGCGAGGCGTTGGTGCGCATCCAGCACGCCGGCGTGAACTTCACCGACATCTACACCCGCCAGGGCGTCTACCGTCACTCGACGACTTATCGTAACCAGCCGCCCTTCATCCCCGGCATGGAAGCCATCGGCGTGGTCGAAGCTCTCGGCGACGGCGTCGACAACGTGACAACCGGCGATCGTGTCGCCTATTGCCTGAGTCTCGGCGCCTACGCCGAGTACGCCGTCGTCCCGGCGTGGCGGCTGGTGAAGGTCCCGGAAGGACTCGACTCCACCATCGCCGTGAGCCTCATGCTCCAGGGATGCACCGCCCACTATCTCACCCATTCCCTGTTCGCCCTGGAAGCCGGCCAGATCTGCCTCGTGCATGCCGCCGCCGGCGGGGTCGGACAGCTCCTCCTGCAGCTCGCGCGCCTGCGCGGCGCCCGCGCCATCGCCACGGTGGGCAACGAGGAGAAGGCGGCGATCGCCCGTGGACTCGGCGCGGATCCGGCGATCCTCTATCACGAGGAGAAGTTCGACGACGCCGTTCTCGATGCCACCGAAGGCCGCGGCGTCGACGTGGTCTACGATGGCGTCGGCCGCTCCACGTTCTCGGGCAGCCTGCGGAGCCTCAGGCCCCGGGGCACGCTCGCGCTATTCGGCGGCGCGTCGGGGGCGGTGGAGTCGGTGACACCGCTGGATCTCGCGGAGGCGGGATCGCTCTACTTCACCCGTCCCCACATGGCGGACTACATGGCCACCAGCGAGGAGATCGCCTGGCGGGCGGGGGACATGTTCCGTTTCGCCGTGCACGGCGACATCAAGGTTCGCATCGATCGCCAGTTCCCGCTGTTCCAGGCGAGCGAGGCGCACCGGGTCATGGAGCGGGGCGGCACCCGCGGCAAGCTGCTGCTTTCGACGACCGACCTCGAGTGACATCGGGCCCGGCGCCGACGCGAGTACATGGCGGCGCTCGGACTCGAACTACTGATCTGGTGTGCGTTCGCGCTCTTCGTGGCGGGGATCGTCAAGGGCATTCTCGGCATCGGTGTGCCCGTGGTGTCGGTGTCGTTGCTGTCGCTGGTCATCAGCGTACCCACGGCAGTCACGTTGCTGCCGATCCCCATCCTGCTCTCGAACCTGTGGCAGTCCCTGTCGAGCGGACAGGTCCTGCGCACGTTGAGGCGATTCGCCGGACTGATCGCCGCGCTGGTGATCGGGACCTTCGTGGGCGCGCGACTGCTCGTGGATCTGGATCAGCGGGCGCTGCTCGGAATCGTCGGCGCCGCGGTGCTGGTGTTCGCGGTGAGCGCGCACTTTCCACGCCACCTGCGGGCCGGCCCGCGCACGGAGCGCTGGCTCGGCGCGCCGATCGGATTCCTCGGTGGCCTGCTCGGGGGTATGACGACGTTCTTCGGTCCGCCGATCATCATGTTCCTGTTCGCGTTGAATCTGGAGAAGGACGAGTTCGTCGGTACGATCTCGACGATCTATCTATGCGCAGCGATTCCCCTGGCCGCGGCGCTCGGCATGTTCGGCTTCATGGGACCGGCGGAGTACGCCTGGTCCACCGCCGCCACGGCACCGCTCTTCCTCGGCGTGCTGGCCGGTCAGTGGCTGCGCACGCGCATCAGCCAGTCGGCGTTTCGACGGGGGCTGCTGTTGATGTTGCTGGTGGTGGGGGT
>CBDTYP010000396.1:0-2992 GCA_965364645.1 uncultured Gammaproteobacteria bacterium
GCCCGCCACTCTCCGTCGCGCCCTCCTTGATGGCCGCCATCGCCGCATCGACATCTGATGCCTTGGCCGCGATTTCGATTCGTAGTCGATTGACCATTGAAATCTCGTGCTCCACTCCGCGGTACATCACCTGCTCCGCCTTGGGCACCGTCCCCAGAACCGTCATCACGGTGAAGCGCTGGATGCCGGCATTCGAAAGCGACTCCTTCACCGCCGGGAGCTGCTCCGGGTGCAGGTAGGCAATGATCAGTTTCATTTCGTGCGCCTCGCCTCAGTCGGTGTGGAAGATCTGGAAGCCGGCATAGGAATCCAGTCCGTGTTCGTCCTGATCGAGACCCCGTAGCTCGGTCTCGTGCGACACGCGCAGTCCGACCGTCAGCGCGATCAGCTTGAATACGATGCCCATGGCAACCGCGGTGAACGCGACACACGCACACACGCCGAGCGCCTGGACGCCGAGTGCCTTGAAGCCGCCGCCCATGAACAGGCCATCCATGGGGGCGCTGAGCGCCTCCTGGCCGAAGAGGCCAACCGCAAGGGTGCCCCAGATTCCAGCCAGTCCATGAACGGGAAAGGCGCCCACGACGTCATCGATGCGCAGGCGATTCAACCAGCCGATGCAGAAGAAGACCAGCGCACCGGCGACGGCACCGATCGCGAACGCAGCGCCGCTGCTGACGACCGCGCACGGTGCCGTGATTCCCACGAGCCCTCCCAGCGCTCCGTTGAGGGCCAGCGTCAGGTCGGGCTTGCCGTATATCTTCCAGGCCAAGGCCATGGCGACGATGGCTCCCATCGAGGGAGCCAGGGTGGTGTTGAGCGCCACACGGGCGACGACGCCGGGCTCGGCGAAGCCCAGGGTCGAGCCGGCGTTGAAGCCGTACCAGCCGAACCACAGGATGAAGACTCCGATGGTCGCGAGTGGCAGACTGTGTCCACCGATGTAGCGTGGCGTTCCGTCCTTGCGGAAGCGGCCGAACCGGGGCCCGAGCATCCACGCACCGACGAGGGCCGACACTCCGCCCACGGCGTGCACGACGGTCGAGCCTGCGAAGTCGTGGAAGTCCAGCTCCGCGAGCCAGCCACCGCCCCATACCCAGTGCCCGATGACCGGGTAGATGAACCCGGAGAGGATGAACGAGTAGATGAGGTAGGAGACGAAGCGCATGCGCTCGGCCACAGCGCCAGCGACGATCGTGGCGGCCGCGCCCGCGAACACCGCCTGGAACAACCAGTACGCCTCCACCGGAATCCCCTCGGCACCCGACTCGGCGCCGATCATGAACCAGCCGCTGGTTCCGACGAAGCCATTGCCGCTGCCATACATGATCGCGTAACCGAACATGAAGTAGCCGAGGGCGGCCATGCAGAAGTCGAGAACGTTCTTCATGAGAACGTTGGCCGAATTCTTGGCCCGGACGAAACCCGCCTCGACCATCCCGAACCCGGCCTGCATGAAGAAGACCAGGAACGCAGCCAAGAGCACCCAGAGGGTGTCGATGGCACTGAACGACGGAGCCGTCTCGACAACCGCATCCCCCTGGGCTGACGCCGTTCCGGAAGCGCAAAGCGCGGCGACTAGAATAAGAATCCTGGGGGTCCGGCGCTCACGCATGGGTGCCTGCAGGGGGAAAACGGCGGCCATAGGGAAGGTGCCTGTCGGCCTGAGGCAGCCAGTTTGCAACGCCGGTTCGCCGAAGTCAAAATCCCGCCATGACGCTCTACGAGGAAATCGGCGGGTCCGCGGCACTCGATGCCGCAGTGGACAAGTTCTACGAGAAGGTGCTCGCCGATTCCGAGCTCGCACCGTTCTTCGAGGGCACGAACATGCGTCGCATGCGGGCGATGCAGAAGGGCTTTCTGTCGATGGCACTCGGGGGCCCGGTCCTCTACTCGGGTCGCGACCTGGCGGAAGCGCATGTTCAGCTGCGCCAGAACGGTCTCGGTGAGATGCACGTGGACAAAGTCGGAGGCCTGCTTCTGGAGACGCTCAGGGAGATGGAGGTCCCCGAGGAGCTGATGCTTCCCGTTCGTGAGCTGATCCAGGCCTCGAAGCGTGACATCCTGGAAGACCCCGAGCCCAGCGAGCAAGCGGCCGTCGCCGACGAGAGCGAGCAGGACAGGCTCGAAGCCAGCTTGCAGCGCGCAGCCGAGCTACTGCGGGAACGTGGCAGCCGCGACGAGCGTCTCGGCCGGTACTTTCAAGGGACGCGAACCTCGACCATGCGCACCATGCTCTACGAACTCGTCGCACGTGCCACCGGAACACCACCACTTTTCGCGGAGACCGACCTGACCCAGCAACACGTTGAGCTGGTGGTCAACGGGCTCGACGTCGCTGACTATGAGCGCGGAATGGAGCTCACTTGCAGCTGCTTGAGCGACGCCGGGTGCCCCGCGTCGCTGATCGCTCGCTGCCGCTCCGTCGGGCGCGCTCTCCGTGAGCTGATCCTGGGCGGGGACGAGCCGAGCACTGGCGTGGTCTTGGTGAGCGAGTGCGTGGTCGAGACCCTCGAGGACTACTTGAAGGTGACCAACAAGGGTGCGGGCCTGACCCTCTTCCGAGGTCATTCCAACGCTCACACATGGCGGCTCACACCGACGCTCACACGGATGGTCGGCTCGAACAGCAAGCTGAGTCTCGGGCGCTTCGGGGGCTGGTTGCAGCTCGAGAGCCACATTCTCGAGCGTTTTCGACGGCACGCGGAACCGTACCTCACAAACAAGCCGGACACGACCATCGACTGGCTGGTCCTGGGCCAGCATCACGGACTTCCGACGCGCTTGCTGGACTGGACCGAAAATCCTCTGGTGGGGCTCTACTTCGCGCTCCTCGAAGACATGGGGACCGAGGCTGCGGTTTGGATGATGGAACCGCGCTACGTCCACTCGGCGAATCTCGATCTCGACAATCTCGACAGCATCCAGGTGTACTTTCCCAAGGCCCTCGACGAGCGCATCGTGTCCCAGAAGGGCTGCTTCACGATCCAGC
>CBDTYP010000397.1:0-2990 GCA_965364645.1 uncultured Gammaproteobacteria bacterium
TTTCCGAGCGTCACCCGGATCCGGCACGGCGCGAACGCGCCGACGATCTCGTCGCGCTGCTGACGCCGGTGATCAAAGCCTACTTCACGGACTACGGAAGCGAAGTCTGCAATCTTTCCATGCAGGTCTTCGGCGGACACGGCTACATCAGCGAGTGGGGCATGGAGCAGCTCGTCCGCGACGCGCGCATCGCGCAGATCTACGAAGGGGCGAACGGCATCCACGCGCTCGATCTCGCCGGGCGCAAGCTCGCCATGCACGACGGGCGCCTCGTCAAGCGTTATCTCGAGATCCTGAACAAATTCCTGGCGGAGCACGCCGGTGACGCCGACCTCGAAGAGTTCGTCGCGCCGCTGTCGAACGCGGTGTCCAATCTCGAGGCCGCCACCCGGTGGATCGTCGAGGCGAGCGCGCAGAACCCGGAAGAGATCGGCGCCGCGTCCTATGATTACATGAAGCTCATGGCGCTCGTGTCCTTCGGCTACATGTGGGCGAGGACGGTGGCGGTGGCCATGCCCAACGTGGAAGGCGACAATTCCGGTTTCTACCAGGCGAAGCTCAATACGGCGCGCTTCTATATGAGACGCCTGCTCCCTCAGGCCGAAGTCCTCGGCACGACCCTGCGCGCCGGCAGCGATACGCTGATGCAGATGCCGGCGGAGTCCTTCTGATCGCCGTGCCAGTCCTCAGATGACCGATATCCGCGAGGAAATCCCCGCCGAACGACGACGCGAGCTGCTGGACGCGGCGACCGAGTTCGCCGATCTGTGCGCGGAGACCACGGCGTCCATCGTCGCCAGCGGGTTCGACGTGTCGCAGAAGGCGGACGAGAGCCTCGTCACCACCGCCGACGTGGAGACCGAGAAGGCCTTTCGCGCCCGCGTAGGGGAACGCTTCCCGGACATGGGCGTCCTCGGCGAGGAGCTCGGGGAGAGCAACGAGGGCGCGGATTTTCGCTGGGTGATCGATCCGATCGACGGCACGGCGGAGTTCGCGAGGCATGTTCCCCTCTACGGCTGCATCATCGGACTCTTCTACAAGGATCAACCGCTCCTCGGCGTCATCGAGCATCGGGCCATGGGGATTCGCGCCCATGCAGCCTTCGGACTCGGCGCGTTTGCCAACGGGCAGAAGCTCGGCATCGGCGACGGCGAGCCCGCCCGGGAGGGCGCCGGGGCCCGCATCGGCCTGCCGTCGATGGCGAGCTTCCTGAGCCCCACCGACTCGCGGACCGTTTTCGGAGCCATCGTCGCCGAGTTTCCGAACTTCCGCGCCTACCACACCTGCTACGCACACACGCTGGTGGCCATGGGCGGCCTCGACGCAGCCATGGAATGGAGCACGCCGCTCTGGGATCTCGCGGCCACGCAGATCCTCATCGAGGAGGCCGGCGGCCGCTATGTCGAGGTCGATCGGATCGATGTTCCAGGCAAAGGACGCTTTCACTCCGCCGTCTTCGGCAAGGCCGTGGTGGTGGATCGCCTCGCGGAGATCATCGAGAAAGCACCGGGCTGAGTGGGACCCCTTTCATGGAAAACTTCACACCGATCTCTGCCCTCGTCGGCGGCGCGCTAATCGGTCTCGGCGCCGCGCTGCTGCTCCTCGGCAACGGCCGCGTCGCCGGCATCAGCGGGATCGTGGGTGATCTCCTGCGCTCCCCCGGGGACGGGCGCGGCTGGCGCATCGCCTTCGTGGCGGGTCTGATCGCCGGGCCCCTCATCTATCGACTCTTCGCGGGTCCTGTCTTGCCGGTCACCATCGAGGCCACCGCGCCGCTTCTGATCGCCGGCGGCCTGTTGGTGGGTTTCGGCACCAACCTCGGCTCCGGCTGCACGAGCGGTCATGGCGTCTGCGGGATAGCGCGGCTGTCGCCCCGCTCCATGGTCGCGACCGCAGTATTCATGGTGGCGGGTGGATTGACCGTCTACGTCATGCGACACGTGGTGAGCTGAGGTGCGCTCTACCGTGGTCGCCTTCGTCGCGGGAGCGCTGTTCGGACTCGGACTGACCGTCTCGCGGATGATCGACCCCGCCAAGGTACTGGGATTCCTGGACGTGGCGGGAAACTGGGATCCGAGCCTGGCGCTCGTCATGGTAGGGGCGTTGGCGGTGATGGCGATCGCCTATCGCGTCGCTGGCACACGCACCGGCCCCATGTTCGCGGGTACCTTTCGGATTCCGACCCGCCGCGACGTCGATGGCCGGTTGGTGACGGGTGCCATCATCTTCGGGATCGGTTGGGGACTCGTGGGATTCTGTCCGGGTCCCGCCATCAGCGGCCTCGCGCTCGGCCGTTACGAAGTTTATGTTTTCGTGCTCGCGATGCTGGCGGGCATGACCCTGCAGCGCTACGGGCCATGGCGACCTTCGGTTACGGGAGAGCAGTATGCGAGCGATGGTCCTGCCGTGTGACGGCATCGGCACGGAGATTACGAATGCCACGCTCGAGGTACTGAAGGCGGCGGACGGGTGCTTCGATCTCGGCCTCGAGTACGAGTTCGAGGACGTCGGCTTCGCGAGCCTCGAGAAGTACGGCATCACGCTCCGCGACGAGGTGCTCGATCGTGCGAGAGAGTTCGATGGCATCATCCTCGGACCGCAGTCGCATATGGACTACCCGCCGCGGGACGCGGGGGGACGCAACGTGTCCGCCGGCTTTCGCGTCGGTCTCGACCTCTACGCGAACGTCCGCCCGGCCCGGTCCCGGGAGTTCCTCGACGGCGGCGCGCGCAACATGGATCTCGTCTTCATGCGTGAGGCGACGGAAGGCTTCTACTCCGATCGCAACATGTACAAGGGCATCGGCGAGTTCATGCCGACGCCGGATGTGGCGCTGTCGGTGCGCAAGATTACGGCGGGCGCATGCGAGCGAATCGGGCGCGCCGCGTTTCAGCTCGCCATGCGGCGGAAGAAGCACGTCACCGCAGTCCACAAGGCGAACAACTTCATCCTGACGGACGGGCTTTTCCTTCAGGAGATCCGCAAGGTCG
>CBDTYP010000398.1:0-2960 GCA_965364645.1 uncultured Gammaproteobacteria bacterium
GCGCTAGTCGTAGATGGTGTCGGCGGCGCCCTCACGGAGCATGGCGTTCTCATAGAAGACGCGCGCATCACTCGAATCGCCCCCCTGAACACGTTCGAGGGCTACGCGGGCGAAGAAATGACCCTGGACGACGCCACCCTGCTCCCGGGCCTCATCGACTGCCACGTGCACCTCTGCTTCGACGCCGAGCCAAACCCCGGCGAAGCGACCGAGAAGATGCGCCCCGGTGCGGTCGCGGTGCGCGCCCTCGCCAATGCCCAGCGCACCCTGCGCGGCGGCATCACGGCGATTCGTGACTGCGGCGGTAAGGACTACCTCGAGTTCGCCGCCCGGGACGCCTGCAACGGCGGGCAGTTCCACGGCCCGACCATCCGCGCCTCCGGGCGCATGATCTGCATGACGGGGGGCCACGGCAATCGTTTCGGGCGCGTCGCCGACGGTGTCGACGACGTCGTGCGCGCGGTCCGCGAACAGGTCCACGCGGGCTCCGATCTCGTGAAGATCATGGCCACGGGGGGCGTCATGACCCCGGGCGTGGACCCGGAAGACGCCCACTACTCCGCCGAGGAGATGGCCGCCGGCATCGCCGAGGGGCATCGCTTCCACAAGCCCTGCGCGAGCCACGCCCAGGGCACCGAAGGCATCCTCAACGCCGTTCGCGGCGGCATCGATTCCATCGAGCACGGCATCTTCATATCGGAGAAGTGCATCGAGGAGATGCTGGAACGACGGACCTTTCTCGTGCCGACGCTCGCGGCGCTGAAGAACATCCTCGCCGCCAGCGACCAGGGCATCCCCGACTACGTGCTGGAGAAGGCGACCCGGGTCTCGGAGACCCATCAACGCTCCATCCGCATGTTCTACGACGCGGGCGGGCGCATCGCCATGGGCACCGACGCCGGCACGCCGTTCAATCATCACGGCGAGAATGCCCAGGAGCTCCGCTACATGGTGGACGTGGGCATCAGCCCCATGGACGCCATCACCTTTTCCACGTCGAACGCAGCGGATTTGATGCGCCTCGAGCACACCGGGCGCATTCAAGAAGGCGCCGTCGCGGATCTTCTGGTGGTGGACGGCAATCCCCTCGAGAACATCGACGCGGTCGCGAACAGCGCGCACCACCGCCTCGTCATCAAGGGCGGCAAGCAGGTGTACGGAACACCGGGAACCAATGCGGCCCAGGTGTCCGCGCTGGCCGCCGCCCAGTAACGAGCGATGCCGCACACGGTCGCGTTCATCGGCCTCGGGGTCATGGGCCAGCGCATGCTCGGCAGCATGGCGCTCAGCCCGCACTTCAGCGCGCGCACCGCCTGGGATCCGGACGCGGGCGCGTGTGCGCGCACCCGGGAGCTCTATCCCGACATCCACATCGCCGGTTCCGCGGCAGACGCCATCGAGGCGCCGGAGGTGGATGTCGTCTACATCGCCTGCCCTCCCATCTGGCACAAAGAATATGCCACCGCCGCCATGGCGTGCGGCAAGGCGGTCTACTGCGAGAAGCCCCTCGGCGTCGACGTCGCCGAGAGCCGCGGGCTCGTAGATAGCGCGCAGGCTGCGGGCGTCGTCAACATCGTCAACTTCTCCCTCGCTTCCGCCGCCGCCGTGCGCGAGGTTGAGAAGCGCCTCGCCGCCGGAGAGGTAGGCGAGATCTCCGGTGTCGACGTGCGGGTGCATTTCTCCCAATGGCCCAGAGAGTGGCAGGTGGACGCCGCCGACTGGCTCAGCTACCGGCATCAGGGCGGGTTCACCCGCGAGGTGCTGTCCCACTGGGTCTATCTGAGCCAACGCCTGTTCGGCGCCCTCGAGCTCCGCCGAGCCGCGACCCGCTACCCGGGCGGTGACGGCGCGGAGACGCACATGGTCGCCGAGCTCGCGGCCGGTGCTCTGCCCATCACTATCGCCGGCAGCGTCGGCGGCGTTGGACCGGATCTCGTGGAGTACACCATCTGGGGAACGCGGCAGTCCTGCCGCATCTTCGACTGGAACCGGCTCTTCGTCAGCAACGGCGGGGACTGGGAGCCTCAGCTCACTCACATCGAGGACCCCCGCCAGCTTGGCTATCAGCTGCAGCTGGACAACGCGGCGGCGGCTGTCGCGGGCGAGGATCACTCCATGCCGGACTTCGACGCAGCGTTGACGGTGCAGGTGTTGATCGAGGAGATGTTGGAGGGGCGTTGACGCCCAGGCCGATCTACCGCTCTAGCTTACGGCGGTTACGTCAGCGGGCTCACCGGTGACGGTTACCTCGGGGAGACGACCCTCCTGTACCGCGTGGCAGGCGACTTCGCTGTCTTCCCTGTGCATCAACACAGGCACCTCGTTGCGGCAGCGGTCGTCCGCGTAGGGGCAACGGGGATGGAAGTGACAGCCCGTGGGTGGATGGATTGGATTCGGCACCTCGCCGGCCACCGGGATGCGCTGCCGGCCGGTCATCTCGAGATCCGGGATCGCGTCCAGCAGCATGCGCGTATAGGGGTGGCGAGGGGCGCTGGAACAGCGTGCGCTTCTCAGTCCACTCCACTAAGCGGCCGAGATACATGACGCCGACGTAGTCGGAGATATGATATACCACGGCGAGATCGTGGCTGATGAAGAGATAGGTCAGCCCGAACTGGCGCTGCAACCCCTTCATCAGATTCAGGATCTGCGCCTGCACCGAGACATCCAGCGCGCTGGTGGGCTCGTCGCAGATCACCAGGCGCGGATCCACAGCCAGGGCGCGGGCAATGCAGATGCGCTGCCGCTGGCCGCCGGAGAATTCATGCGGGTAGCGGCGCGTATGATGCGCCGCCAGACCAACCGGGGCAAACAGCTGTTCATGCGCTGGCTGGAAAAACTGTGCGCCCAGAATCCCGTAGTTATGGAACTGGAAGACCTCCAGCACCGTGGGCCGGAAGAATCGCGCCACGTGGAATGGCAGCGCGAAAACGGCCTCCCCGGCGAGGACGAGGAGCGCT
>CBDTYP010000399.1:0-2959 GCA_965364645.1 uncultured Gammaproteobacteria bacterium
TTCGATCCTGTCCCACCTGCGTACCGAGCGCTACGACGTCATCGCCTCCACGAATTACGTCTGGAACACGCGCCTGTCGAGCAAGTTCCTGGGGATCGCGCGGGAGCTGCAGCCGGACGCCGTCACCATCCAGGGCGGCCCGCACTTTCAGAACGACGAGCCGGACATAGCGGCCGAGTATCTTCGTACCGAATCATCCATCGACTACTACATCCACGGTGAAGGCGAGACGACAATGGTGGAGCTGCTGGAGAAGCTCTTCGGCGGCTCGGGGCTGAGCGAAGCGGAGCCCGGCGTGTCCTTCCTACGCGACGGCGAGTATCTGGACGGCGGTCGCCGCGATCGGCGCCGCGATCTCGACACCATACCGTCACCCCATCTGGGCGGATGGCTGGATCCCTTCATCAGCAACGGCTACGCGCCGGTCATCGAGACCAACCGCGGCTGCCCCTTCTCCTGCACCTACTGCAACTGGGGCTCCGCCACGGTCTCCAAGGTCAATCGTTTCAGCCTCGATCGCGTCATGGAGGAGCTCGACTACATCGCGAATCGCGTGCGGGACAACGACAACTTGACGGTCGCCGACGCCAACTTCGGGATCCTGAAACGCGATCTCGACATCGCGCAGAAGATCGAGAGCCTGTGGCAGAGTCACGGCTACCCCGCGCACATCCAGCTCTGGTACACCAAGAACTCCAGCCGCCGGACCATCGAGATCGGCGAGATCCTCGGCAAGAAGGTGCGCTTCCTGCTGGCCATCCAGTCCCTGAACGAAGAAGTGCTCGCGAACATCAAGCGCGACAACATCAAGCTCTCGACCTACGAGGAGCTCACCGTCTACGCGCGGGAGCGATCGCTCCTGACGGCGTCCGACATCATCGTCGGCCTTCCCGGAGAGGATCTGCCCTCGGTCAAGAACAACATGGAGACCCTGCACAGCCGCGGCGTGGAGAAGGTCGACGTGTTCAGCCTGATGCTCATCCCGGGTACGGAGCTCTACTCCCAGGAGACCCGGCGCCGATTCAGCATCCGGACGATGCACCGCCTCGCCCAGGGCTGCATCATCGACGTCGACGGAGATGTCGTTTCGGAGACCGAGGAGCTCGTGGTCGAGAACAGCACGATGTCCTTCGACGACTTCCTGATCCTCAACAAGTACTCGGCGCTGTCGGTGTTCTGGCACCACTCGGGCATGGGCGATGCAGTCAGCAACTACGCCCGCCACCGCGGCATCGTCGAGTCGACGATGTTCTTCGAGTTCCTGGAGGGCCGGGACAACTCACCGGAGACGGTCAAGGGACTGGGATTCCTGGATACCCTGTTGCGGAACGAGCTGCATCCCACGGCGGAGGGCGTGCACCAGGCGGCGGTCGGCCAGCGCGTCGACGAGTTGCGCACCACGCGCGCCTCCTACGGCTTCATCCACGAGGTCATCAGGCAGGGACTCGTGCCCGCCATGATCGACGATATGATCGACGGACTCGTGCGCATCATGGAGCGGCGCGCGGACGCGGGCGTGCCCGCCCCGGACGCAATCGAGATCGAGAACCTGCGGACGTTCACGAAGGCCTACGAGGCGACGCTGGACACCAACGCCGAGTCGACGCTCTCGGTCGACTACGACTTCCTCGCCTGGATGGAGCAGAGCTTCAACGCCGACATGGCCGACGTCCGGCTCGACGAGCCGACGGCGCTGCACATTCGCCGCGCCCGCGGACGCCTGCCGAACGCGAAGCTCGAGTCCGTCGATGCGTCGACCTGCACCCAGCCCCAGTTCACCGAGTGGCTCTACTTCATCCGCAATACGAGGGACTACGTAGACGTCACCGCCGCCGAGAACGAAGCGGCGGCCTAGAATCGATACAACCCACCGATCGTAAACAGATCGATATCGGGAACTATTCGCCGGATTCTCGACCGCGATCGCCGGGGCTGCCCGGCTCGTCATAGCTCCACCACCCCGTGATGATGTACTTGTCCTCCCGGGGCGCCACCTGCCCCCGGTGCACGTGGGTGTAGCCGGCGGGCCACAGCACGGTTCTTCCCCTCGCGGGCCTGGCGGTGTAGTCCTGATAGACGAAATGGGTGCCACCGCCTTCCTCGATGTCGTTCAGGTAGGTCTGAAAGGTGAGAACCCTCTTCGCGACCGACGGCCCCGCGCTCTCGAAGTGTTCCTCGAAGAACCCGCCGTTGGGAGGGTAGTGCTGGATGTTCGGGGACTCGTTGATGCTGCAGGAACGCGTGTGGGTCTTCAGGTGGGGAAAGGTATCCATGTAGTCCACCGCGAACTCCCCGAGGATGGAGAAGTAGGCATCCAGCGCCGGCCCGTACTCTTCCCGGACCACGGGGGGCACGCTCTCCAGCGCGAGGTCGTAGGAGTCCTTCATGTCCAGTCGCACCTTGTGCATGCCGAGGCGCCCGCGGTGCACGCAGTCCAGCTCCCTGCATCGTTCGAAGCATCGTATGAGGGCGTCACAGATGCCGGGGTCGGGAACCTGATACTCGCGGATGAACTGCATGTTCCTGCTTTCGTTGCGCCGCAATAGGAATGGGTCAAAAATAGCCCTATGTCCATAGACGATGCAATCCGGCTTCACGAGGCGGGACGCCTGCCCGAGGCGGAGCAGCTGTACCGTTCCATGCTGGACGTTGATCCGCGTCATCCCGATGCCCTGCATCTACTCGGCGTCCTGCTGACCCAGGTCGGGGATTACACGGACGCGGTCGGGTACATCCGGGCGGCGCTGGACGTGGATGGGGATTCGACGCTGTTCCAGTCGAGCCTCGCCCAGGCCTGCTTCCGCGCAGGACAGCTCCAGGAGGCCATCGAGGCGCTGGAGTCGGTCGTGTCGCGGCAACCGGATTCGAGAGTAAGCCGATCGAAAGCCTCCTCGATGTTGGCGGAGTCGCCCCGCACGACGCGAGCGTACAATAGAGCCCGCTCCGTCTCGGCCCTCCA
>CBDTYP010000400.1:0-2951 GCA_965364645.1 uncultured Gammaproteobacteria bacterium
GAACGCCTTCACCAGCGGAAGTCATTCGTCCGGATCGTTCCGGCGATTCTCGCGGCCATCGGCGCGACGGCGGCGGCCGCCGCGGCATCCAGCGGTCCGGGGACGGCACCCACGGCCGGCACCGGGACGAGCACAGGGGGATCCGCCGCCGGCGGCACATCCACCGGCGGCTCGTCCGGCTCCGGCGCTGCCGCCGCCGTGGGCGTCGCCTCTGCGGGCGCCGCGACGCAAGCCGCGACCGCGCAGCCGAGTGCCGATCCCGTCAAGGAACAGCAGGCCTACCAGGCGGCTTTCAACCTGCTCAAAGCGGGCCGCTACGACCAGGCGGCGAAGGCGTTCCAGAAGTTCCTCGCCGAGTACCCGTCGGGAAAGTTCTCCGATAACGCCCAGTACTGGCTCGGCGAGTCCTACTATGTCACCCGGAACTTCGACAGCGCCATGCGCGAGTTCACCAAGCTAGTGGACGCACATCCGGACAGCCAGAAGCTCACCCACGCGATGCTCAAGATCGGTTACATCCACGACGAGCTCGGGCAGAAGGACAAGGCCCGCGAGGTGCTCACCCAACTGACCGAGAGCTATCCCCAGAGCACGGCGGCGGGACTCGCTGCCAAGCGCCTGGAGAAGATGCGCTCGCAGTAAGTCCCCGCCCCTATAGCGAATTTTCCCCCGGCCGATTAGGCTATGGCGATGGAATCGATTCGCTCCTGGTTCGAGCGCCATCTGGCGGACCCCCAGGTAATGGGTCTCGCCGCCGTCCTGGTGGCGGGCTTCTTCATCATATTCCTGACCGGCGAGATGCTCGCGCCGGTCATCGCCAGCATCATCATCGCCTATCTCCTCGAGGGCCTCGTGGGCGTATTCGAGCGCAACGGGCTGCCGAGAATGGTGGCGGTGCTCGTAGTCTTCCTGGGTTTTATCGCCTTCATGGTGTTCGTCTTCTTCGCCCTGTTGCCGCTCCTGTCACGTCAGGCGACCCAGCTGTTCCAACTCCTTCCCGAGATGCTGACCAGCGGCCAGGAAGCATTGATGCGACTGCCGAAGCGCTACCCGGAACTCTTCTCCGAGGCCCAGATCCTCGATCTCATCGACTCGATCCGCATCGAGGCACTGTCCTACGGCCAGCATGTCGTCTCTCTCTCGGTTTCGTCCGTCGTGAGCGTTATTACGCTGGCCGTGTATCTCATTCTCATGCCGTTGCTGGTGTTCTTCTTTCTCAAGGACAAGAAGCGGATCGTCCATTGGTTCGTCCGTTTCCTGCCCCGGGATCGGACCCTGATCTCCCAGGTCTGGGTGGAGGTCGATCGGCAGATCGGCAACTACGTCCGGGGAAAGTTCATCGAGATCCTGATCGTCTGGGTGGTCACATTCCTCACGTTCTCGATCATGGGGATGCAGTTCGCCATGCTGCTCGGGGTGCTGGTCGGTCTGTCGGTGCTGATACCGTACATCGGCGCGGCCGCGGTCACGATCCCGGTGGCGGTCCTCGCGTACTTCCAGTGGGGCGTCAGTCCGGAATTCTGGTGGCTGATGGTGGCCTACGGAATCATCCAGGCACTCGACGGTAACGTGCTCGTGCCGCTGTTGTTCTCCGAGGTCGTGGACCTGCACCCGGTGGCGATCATCGTTGCGGTGCTCGTGTTCGGCGGCCTGTGGGGATTCTGGGGCGTATTCTTCGCGATCCCGCTCGCGACCCTGGTACAGGCCGTGCTTAGAGCCTGGCCGACCCTGATCCAGGACGAAGCGAATAAGCCTCCAGACACCGAGCAGAAGAGCGAGGCGGCGGAATAAATTCAGGAGATGTCGCGGTGGCGGATCAGTACGCCGCTTCTTCCTTCCCGGAACACGGCCGCCAGGCGCTCGACTACGTACACGGATCGATGATTACCCCCGGTGCACCCGACGGCGATGGTCAGGTAGGCCCGATTGTCGTCCTCGAAGGCTGGGATCCACTGGTCGAGAAACTCCCGCAGGCTCGTCACCATGGCGTCTACGGCGGGCTGTGAATCCAGGAATGCCACGACCTTCTCGTCACGGCCATTGAGTTGGCGAAGCCCGACTTCCCAGTAGGGGTTCGGCAGCGAACGGACATCGAACAGGTAGTCGGCGTCCAGCGGAATGCCGTGCTTGTAGCCGAAGGACATGAACTGCAGCGTCATGGTCTCGAGGGGCCGGCGGTCCACTCGTTGGCGGATGAGTTCCCGGAGCTCGTGATACTGGGTGTGGGAGGTATCGATGCAGATCTCCGCCTGGTCGCGTACGGGCTCGAGGATCGTGCGCTCCCGTTGTATCGCCTCCAATAGAGCCACGTTGGCCGCGGTCAGGGGGTGCTTTCTTCGGGTCTCACTGAAGCGCTTGGTGATAGCGTTGTCGTCGGCCTCGAGAAAAACCACCTCGCAGTCGATTCCATGGCTCCGGATCGACGCCGTGATGTCGGGAAAACGATCGAACACGGTGCTCAGGTTGCGCGCATCGATGACAGCGGCGACCCGCTCGGGCGCCGGCGTGGCGGCGGCGAGCTCGGCCGCGAACGCCTCCAACAGGCCGAGCGGCAGATTGTCGACGCAATAGTAGCCGAGATCCTCGAGAACGTTGAGCGCGATGCTCTTTCCCGCACCCGAAAGACCACTGATGACGATGAGCTTCATTGTCCTGTCAGCCCCCCTCGACGGGAGCGTTCGTCAGGCCGACTGATCCGCCTGACACAGCAGATCGCGGGCCTTCTGCGGAGAGATGTCGACACGCAGCGCGTCCCGGGACGTTTCCACATCGAAGTAGCTCGCGATGTTCGCCAGCACCTGCAAGTGTTCCTCGGTGGAATCTTCAGGGACCAGGAGGGCGAAGACGAGGTCGACGGGCTGGTTGTCGGGTGCATCGAAGTCGACGCCCTTCGGCACTCTCAGGAAGACGCCGATGGTCCGGTCGAGACCGGCGAGACGACCGTGGGGAAT
>CBDTYP010000401.1:0-2936 GCA_965364645.1 uncultured Gammaproteobacteria bacterium
CCCACGTTATCAGCTTGGGAAGCTGAAGTTCTACCATTGAACTACACCCGCGCACCCTGGCGATTGTAATGAGCCCCGGCGCCGCCCGCTACCGGCCGTGGGCGCCGCCGCGGCGTGTTGATTTCGGGTCTGGGCGCTCGTAGTCTAGGCCCATGAATATCGTCCTGAACGGCGAGCCGACGGGTCTCCAGGAGGCCCTGACCCTGCGGGGTCTCATCGATCGGCTCGAGCTCACCGGCAAGCGCCTGGCCGTGGAAGTCAACGAGGAGGTCGTGCCCCGCAGCGAGCATGGCGAGTACCGGCTCAGGGACGGGGACCGGGTCGAGATCGTCCACGCCATCGGCGGCGGCTGAGCCCGGTGCGAGGCGCAAGACCGTGGCGATGATCGAGGAGCTGGAGGCCACGGCGGCGACGTCCCCCGCAGACTCGCCGCTCATCGTCGGCGGCGTCGAGTATGACTCGCGCCTCCTGGTGGGCACGGGCAAGTACAAGGATTTCGAGGAGACCCGTCTCGCCATCGAGGCCAGCGGTGCCCGCATCGTCACCGTGGCCATCCGCCGCACCAACATCGGCCAGGACCCGGACGAGCCCAACCTGCTGGATTTCCTCTCCCCGGACCGGTACACGATTCTGCCGAACACCGCCGGCTGCTTCGACGCGAAGTCCGCCGTGCGAACCTGCAAGCTGGCCCGGGAGCTCCTGGACGGACACGATCTGGTGAAGCTCGAGGTCCTCGGCGACGAGAAGACCCTGTTCCCGGATATAACGGCGACCCTGGAAGCCACCGAGGAGCTCGTCAAGGACGGCTTCAAGGTGATGGTCTACACCAACGACGACCCCATCATCGCCAAGCGCCTGGAAGAGATGGGCTGCGTGTCGGTGATGCCCCTTGCGGCGCCCATCGGCTCCGGGCTCGGCATCCGCAATCCCTACAATATCCTCACCATCGTGGAGAACGCCAACGTCCCCATCGTGGTGGACGCCGGCGTCGGCACCGCGTCGGATGCCGCCATCGCCATGGAGCTCGGCTGCGACGGCGTGCTCATGAACACCGCCATCGCGGCGGCGAAGCACCCCGTCCTCATGGCGTCCGCCATGAACAAGGCCATCCAGGCCGGCCGCGAGGCCTATCTCGCCGGCCGCATGCCCCGCAAACGCTTCGCCAGCGCCTCCTCCCCCATCGACGGCATCATCTAACGCTGCCCGAGCGTCAGAGCATCACCTTCAGGGCGATGTAGGGCACCAGGTTGAACATGAAGATGGCGATCTTGTAGTACGCGATGTACTTGAAATAGATGCGCAACAAATCCGGCTCGCTCACTCCGAACATGGCGGAGTGAAGCCGCGCCATCGTGCCGCGCATGGCCACCAGGGAAATCGCGGCGACGGCCAGGATCACAATGTTGATGACGGTGCACCAGCCGAGAAAAGTAGCAAGCTCCTGCAAAGTCATTTCGAAACGACCTCCTCAACCTGAGAGTTTGTGGACGGTAGGGACGAACGCCTAACCACCCAGGTCTATCTGAACTCCCTCGCGGGCCACGTGGCAGCGCATGTCCGACTTCGCCTTCTTGATGATCTCCAGCGAATGCTTGTGCATCGCGTCGATCTGGTTGTCGTCGTAGTTCGGGTCCACGTGGAAGAGGTACAGATCCTTCACGCCGGCGTCGATGGCGGAGTTGACCGTGTCGATGTAGCAGGAGTGCCCCCAGCCGCGCTTCTTCTGATAGTCCTCCGGCGTGTACTGGGCGTCGTGGATGAGCACGTCCACGTCCTGCATGAATTCCTGCACGCGGCGGCGCTCCTCCTCCTTCATCGCCTCCAGCAGATCCTGCTCATGGGCGTCGAACTCGGGCTTGCGGCGCTCGATGGACTCATTGATGAAAGCGAGCTCGTTATCCGATGCGTAGACGACCGTAGTGTCGCCGGCCTGAATGCGATAACCGAAGGTGCTCCCCGGATGGTGCACGTTGAAGTGCTCGATGTGGATCGAGCCCACGTCGATGGGGTTGAGGTGCGACTCCAGGTACTTGACGTCGGCGAGCCAGGTCTCCGTCTCGACCGGGAAGTAGGGCGCCTTCATCTGATCGGAGATGTGTTTCGCAATGTCCTGCTCGGTCTCCCCCGGGCCGAAGAAATGGATCTTCCAACCCGGGACGAAGGCCGGCACGAAGAAGGGCAGGCCGGAGATGTGATCCCAGTGGTAGTGGGTGAGGATAACCGTGAGCTCGCGGATGTCGCTTTGCTTCATGAGCTCGTTGCCGAGCGGAATGATGCCGGAACCGGCGTCGCAGACGAGGATCTGGTCGCCGACACGGATCTCCACGCAGGACGTGTTGCCGCCGACCTTGCAGTGGGAGTCGAACGGAGCCGGATAGGAGCCACGCACTCCCCAGAAGCGCAGGTAATTGTCGCTCATGAACTACGTCTAATGACCCGCGTCCGGCTCGGCATCCGTGTACTTGCAGATAATCTCACGAATCTCCTGGGAGCGCAGCGGCTTGACCAGATACTCGCGCACGCCCAAGCCTCTCGCGATGTGCCGATCCTGATGGTAGTCCTTCGACGTCACCATCACGACTACGGTATTCTGGTGGCGCTTCATGCCCCTGAGCTTCTTCAGCAGGGTGAGACCGTCCTTCTCGCGCATGAGGACGTCCAGAAACACGAGATCGGCATGGTGATCCTGAAGATAGTCGAGGGATTCCGAGGCAGATTGGAAGGCACGCAGGTTCACAGCGAGAGGCCCACTGCTGAGCTCGTAGAGGGAGATTGACGTGGGGCTGTCGTCGATGACGACAATTTCTGGGCTTTTCGCTGGCAACGGGGAACCACCAATTACATTGTTAACCGACCTGCTCCGGCCAGCATAATCTCCCCTCCATTCCGTAATTTAGCAGGTTTGTTTCATGGAGTTAATCAATTTGCCTGTAATT